>NZ_DAMDQC010000001.1:0-120215 GCF_032082325.1 Pantoea sp. CTOTU50773
GTGATCGAGGAAGGCGTTATCCGCGACGTTGAGGAAGAACTGGCTGGTCGCACTATCTTTATCTGCAGTACGCGCCATAGAGATGGTGCCACGCAGGTTACGCAAACCGTTGTCGGCTTCGTTTTTGATCGGTGCCACGGTCTGCTTCTGCTGCATATCCGTGGTGAAACCGCCGCCCTGGATCATAAAACCCGGGATCACACGGTGGAAGATAGTGTTGTTGTAGAAACCGTTGTTGACGTAGTCGACAAAGTTTTTCACCGAAACCGGGGCTTTCTGGTTGTTCAGTTCGAGTTCGATATTGCCCGCAGAGGTGGTGAGCAGCACATGGGTATCCCCTTTGGCTGCCAGAGCGGTAGCGGATACAGAAGAGAGCGCTAACAGGGCGACTGCCGCTGTCAAAGTACGTTTAAACATGAAAGATTCCTTACCATGGAGTGCAAGCTCAAAAACGAGATCGATTGTAAAGAGCAAGTTATACAAGAGCCAGCGTTTTACCGATATTTACGCTGATGTTGCGATTGTCATACTTTTTGAGGTGCGCAATCATTTGCGTGACGAAAATCACACTATTAATGAAATATTTAGCGCTCGTTACACTCGTTGTTTATTAAGATCACAGTTGCATTTACAATTCATGACACTTTTTGCCAATCCCGGCGCATCACAGGTTCAGAACATGACAAACCGTAATCGCATTGGCCTTACCTGGATCAGCTTTTTCTCCTACGCGCTCACCGGCGCGCTGGTGATCGTTACCGGTATGGTACTGGATAATATTGCCCAATACTTCCAGTTGCCCATCTCAGAAATGAGCAACACTTTCACCTTCCTGAATGCCGGTATCCTGGTCGCGGTATTCCTTAACGCCTGGCTGATGGTGATTGTGCCGTTGAAACGCCAGCTGATTTTTGGCTTTGTGCTGATGATCCTCGCGGTGGCAGGCCTGATGACCAGCCATAACCTGACCGTCTTCTCGCTGTGCATGTTTGTGCTCGGTGTGGTCAGCGGTATCACCATGTCGATCGGTACCTTCCTGATTACCCATCTGTACGATGGCCGTCAGCGTGGTTCGCGCCTGCTGTTTACCGACTCGTTCTTCAGCATGGCCGGTACCATTTTCCCGATCATCGCTGGCGTACTGCTGGCGCGCATGCTGCCGTGGTATTGGGTATACGCCTGCATCGGTGTGATTTATATCGCGATCTTCGTCCTGACGCTGATGGTGGAATTCCCGGAGTTGAAAAGCGAAGCAGCCGTACAAGGCGGCGAGAAAGAGAAATGGGGCATCGGCGTGTTGTTCCTGTCTATCGCGGCGCTGTGCTATATCCTCGGTCAGCTGGGCTTTATCTCCTGGGTGCCAGAGTACGCCACCAAATCGATGGGCATGGATATTGCGGCGGCTGGTCAGCTCGTCGGTAACTTCTGGACCGCGTACATGGTCGGTATGTGGGTGTTCAGCTTCCTGCTGCGCTTCTTCGATCTGCAGCGCATCCTGATGGTGTTGGCGGCTCTGGCGACCGGTTTAATGTACTGGTTTGTCACCACCAGTGACGCCAGCATGCTGCACTGGATCATTATGATTCTCGGCTTCAGCTCCAGCGCTATCTACACCACCATCATTACGCTGGGCTCGCTGCAAACCAAAGTCTCTTCGCCGAAGCTGGTGAACTTTATCCTCACCTGCGGCACCGTCGGCACCATGCTGACCTTCGTGGTCACCGGCCCGATTGTGGCGAAAGGCGGCGCACATGCAGCGCTCTCTACCGCCAATGGCCTGTATGCCGTGGTGTTTGTGATGTGCGTGCTGCTGGGCTTTGTGACCAAACATCGCCAGCACGGCCATATTACGCACTAATCGGTGACGTGCAGGGGTGAACGTTCACCTCTGTTGCCTGGCTCAGTAGCAAGAGAGTGCGCAGTGATGCGCACTCTTTTTTTATTCAGCGACTATCGTCGAAATGTCACCGCTTCCGCCTCACCCAAATAGATTTCACTGCTCGCGGGCTGCGTTGCCGCCACCACGCTTCCCTGCCGTATCGAATAGCGCACAGGCACTTGTCTGCGCACCGCATCAAAGCCACTTTCAGCCGGCAGAATAATCAGACTGGCATGGTCACCTACCGCCAGACCGTAATCCTTCAATTGCATCGTCTTCGCGCTGTTAGTGGTGATCAGGCTCAGGCCATTGTCGATCTGCTCGTAGCCCATCAACTGACAGACATGTAATCCCATATGCAGCACCTGCAGCATGCTGGCGGTGCCGAGCGGATACCAGGGATCAAACACATCATCATGGCCAAAGCAGACGTTAATATCGGCTTCCAGCAACTCCTTCACCCGCGTGATGCCACGGCGTTTGGGATAGCTGTCAAAACGGCCCTGCAGGTGAATGTTCACCAGTGGGTTAGCGACAAAATTAATCTTTGAAAGCTTGAGCAAGCGGAATAAGCGCGAGGTGTAGGCGTTGTTGTAGGAGTGCATCGCCGTGGTGTGGCTGGCGGTGACACGTTCGCCATTGCCATCACGATGGGCCAGTGCCGCCACGGTTTCGACAAAGCGCGACTGCTCATCATCGATCTCATCACAGTGCACATCCAGCATGCGGTCATAACGGTTAGCGAGCGCGAAGGTTTTATGCAGCGATTCCACGCCATACTCGCGTGTGAACTCGAAGTGCGGGATGGCGCCCACCACATCGGCACCGAGACGCAATGCCTCTTCCAGCAGCGCTTCACCATTTGGATAGGAGAGAATCCCCTCCTGCGGAAACGCCACGATTTGAATATCGATCCATGGCGCCATTTCCGCCTTTACTTCCAGCATCGCTTTCAGCGCGGTGAGAGTGGGATCGGAAACATCAACATGGGTACGCACATGCTGAATACCGTTGGCAATTTGCCACTTCAGCGTCTGCTGTGCGCGCTGTTTGACATCGTCATGGCTGAGCAGCGCCTTGCGCTCCGCCCAGCGTTCAATGCCTTCAAACAGGGTGCCGGACTGATTCCAGGCAGGCTGCCCGGCGGTTTGCGTGGTGTCGAGATGGATATGCGGTTCGATAAAGGGGGCACTTGCCAGCCCTCCTTCGGCATCCAGCGCATCATCCTGCTGCGTGATTTGCGGTGGCTGGGGGCGTAATGCCATTATTTTGCCGCCGTTGATTTCCATCTGCCACAGACCCTGCTGGCCGGCCAGACGCAGGTTGTTGATCCACTTTAGTGTGCGATTCGCCATGCCTTCCTCCCGTTTTAAGCCACAGGTTAAGCTAGCATGAAAATCTTTCCGTCTGTGCCATAGGTTTTTAGTCTGCCAAAATGACAATGCAAAAAAGCCCTCAGCTCAGTTTGTAGCAGCGACACTGATGGCAATCGATGCTGCACAATATCCAATCAAATAAGCCACTTATCATTTTCGTTCAAAATCAATTACATACCTCTAAATAGGTATATGGCCGTGCGCTTGATGTGCATCAATAAGCGCCTGATATTGCGCGCTATCGTAAGCGCAGATACCGCAATTTTTGAGGTAAGCATGAGCAAGCACAGTGTCGTGATTATTGGCAACGGCATGGTCGGCCACCGCTTTATAGAAGAACTGATCGACAAAGCCGAACCCGGCCAATTTGCCATTACCGTCTTTTGTGAAGAACCGCGCGTCGCCTATGACCGCGTCCACCTTTCCGCCTACTTCTCCCATCACACCGCTGAAGAGCTTTCACTGGTTCGCCCCGGCTATTACGAAAAACATCAGGTCAACCTGCTGATCGGTGAGCGGGCGATTACCATCAACCGCGATGAAAAACTGATTCACTCCAATACCGGTCGCGCGGTGCATTACGACACGCTGATTTTTGCCACCGGCTCTTATCCGTGGATACCGCCGATAAGAGGCGCCGAAGGCAGTGACTGCTTTGTCTATCGCACCATCGAAGATCTCAACGCCATAGAAGCCTGTGCCCGCCGCAGCCAACGCGGTGCCGTGATTGGCGGCGGTCTGCTAGGTCTCGAAGCGGCAGGCGCACTGAAAAACCTCGGCATCGAAACCCATGTCATTGAGTTCGCGCCCGGATTAATGGCGGAACAGCTGGATGCGCAAGGTGGCGAGCAACTGCGTCGTAAGATCGAACAAATGGGTGTGCGTGTACACACCGGCAAAAATACCCAGCAAATTGTGCACCACGCAAAAGGCGGTAAGACGCTGGAATTCGCCGATGGTAGCGCGTTGGATGTCGATTTCATCGTGTTCTCCACTGGCATTCGACCGCAAGACAAGCTGGCAAAACAGTGTGGGCTGGAAATCGGCCAGCGTGGCGGCATCGCCATCAACGACCGCTGCCAGACGCGCGATCCGGCAATTTATGCCGTCGGCGAATGCGCAGCCTGGCAAAACCGGCTGTTCGGCTTAGTCGCGCCGGGCTACAAAATGGCACAGGTCGCCAGCGATGCGTTGCTGGGACGCGACAGTGCCTTTTCCGGTGCCGATATGAGCGCCAAACTTAAGTTGCTGGGCGTGGATGTCGGTGGTATCGGCGATGCGCATGGCCGCACGCCGGGCGCGCGCAGCTATATGTGGCTCGACGAACAGAAACACATTTACAAACGCCTGATCGTCAGTGAAGACAATCGCACGCTGCTCGGCGCGATATTGGTCGGTGACACCAGCGATTACGGCAATCTGCTACAGCTGGCGCTGAATAACATCGCGCTGCCCGATAATCCTGAAGGTTTGATTTTGCCAGCAGGCAGTGGCGAGAAGCCGGTGTTGGGAGTCGATTCCCTGCCGGACAGCGCGCAAATCTGTTCCTGCTTCGATGTCAGCAAAGGCGATATCGTCAACGCGGTGCAAGCCGGTTGCCATACCGTGGCGATGCTGAAAAGCGAAACCCGTGCCGGCACCGGCTGCGGCGGCTGCATTCCGCTGATCACTCAGGTGCTCAACGCGGAACTGAGCCGTCAGGGTATCGAAGTCAACAATCACCTGTGCGAGCACTTCCCCTATTCACGCCAGGAGTTGTATCACCTGATTCGTGTCGAAGAGATCACTTCCTTCGATGCCTTACTGGCGAAATACGGTCAGGGTTATGGCTGTGAAGTGTGCAAACCCACCGTGGGTTCGCTGCTGGCATCCTGCTGGAACGACTATGTGCTCAAGCCACAACTCGCGCCACTTCAGGACAGCAACGATCTGTTCCTCGGCAATATCCAGAAAGATGGCACCTACTCGGTGATCCCGCGCTCACCCGGGGGCGAAATCACGCCAGAAGGGTTGATGACGATTGGAGCGGTGGCGCGCCAGTACAACCTTTACACCAAAATCACCGGCTCACAGCGTATTGGCCTGTTTGGTGCCCAGCGTGATGACCTGCCTGCCATCTGGTCGCAGCTGATTGATGCCGGATTTGAAACCGGCCAGGCATATGCCAAAGCGTTGCGCATGGCAAAAACCTGCGTGGGCAGCACCTGGTGTCGCTATGGCGTCGGCGATAGCCTCGGCTTCGGTATCGAGCTCGAGAACCGCTACAAAGGCATTCGTACACCGCACAAAATGAAGTTTGGCGTCTCGGGCTGCACGCGCGAATGTGCGGAGGCACAGGGCAAAGATGTCGGCATTATCGCGACGGAAAAAGGCTGGAATCTGTATGTGTGCGGCAATGGTGGCATGAAGCCACGCCACGCCGATTTGCTGGCCGCGGACCTGGATCGCGATACCCTGCTGACTTATCTCGACCGCTTTATGATGTTCTATATTCGCACCGGTGACCGCCTGCAACGTACCTCGCTGTGGCTGGAAAGCATGGAAGGCGGTATCGACTATCTGCGCAGCGTGATTATCGATGACAAACTCAGCCTGAATACGCAACTGGAAGCTGAACTGGCGCGACTGCGGGCTGAAGTCGAGTGTGAATGGGCTGCGACGGTGAACGATCCCCGGCAGCATATCCACTTCAGCACCTTCATCAACAGCGATCAGCGCGATCCGCTGGTGCAGCACGTCGCTCAGCGCGATCAGCACCGTCCGGCAAGCCCTGCCGAGCGTATTGCCATCACCCAGATTGAGGAGATAGACGCATGAGCCAGTGGCATTCCGTGTGTGAACTCGAACAAATCCTGCCTGCCACCGGCGTCTGCGCGTTGGTAAAAGGCCAGCAGATTGCCATCTTCCGTCCGCATGATGATGAGCAACTCTATGCGCTGAGTAACATCGATCCTTTCTCCGCAGCCAGCGTGCTGTCACGCGGCCTGATTGCCGAACATCAGCACACGCTGTGGGTCGCCAGCCCACTGAAAAAACAGCGCTTCCGCTTAAGCGACGGCGTCTGCCTGGAAGATGCCGCCCGTTCCGTGGCGAGCTATCCGGTGCGCGTTACTGCGGGCCAGGTCGAAGTGTGCGCCTGACAGAATTCTTTTACTTTATGAGACGTCACTATGTTTACTGACACCCTGAATACCTGCGCCGCCAACACGGCGCGCATTGTGCGTACGGCGCAGCACAGCCCGCTGGCCTTCTGGATCAGCTCGGCGATGGCAGGCGCTTACGTCGGCCTCGCTATCATCCTGATTTTTACTCTCGGCAACCTGGCCGATCCTGCGTGGCGGCCGCTGATCATGGGCGCCACCTTTGGTATCGCTCTGACGCTGGTGATCATTGCCGGGTCGGAGCTGTTTACCGGCCATACGATGTTCCTCACCGTCGGCGTCAAAGCCGGAACCATTAGCCAGGGCCAGATGTGGTGCGTACTGCCGCAAACCTGGCTGGGCAACCTGATTGGCTCGGTGTTTGTCGCCCTGCTCTACTACTACGCAGCCGGTGCGATGCTACCCAATGCAGGCGCACTGATTCACAGTGCCGCGCTGGCAAAAACCACGCAGCCCGCCATGGCGCTGTTCTTCAAGGGTGCGCTGTGTAACTGGCTGGTGTGTCTGGCGATCTGGATGGCAGTGCGCACCGAAGGCACGGCAAAATTCATTGCCATCTGGTGGTGCCTGCTGGCCTTTATCGCCTCCGGCTATGAACACTCCGTCGCGAATATGACGGTCTTTGCACTGTCGTGGTTTGGTCAGCATAATGCCGACCTGACCTTGAGCGGCATCGGTCATAACCTGCTGTGGGTGACGCTGGGTAACATGTTCTCTGGCATGGTATTGATGGGCCTTGGATACTGGTACGCCACGCCACAGGCTCAGCGGCCGCAAGTGGCGCCACAAGCCACTGCGCTCAAATCGGTTTAACGTTTTTAAGCCCGCACATTGCGGGCTTTTTTGAGGATGAGCGATGGACTATTTTCCGCTGTTTTGCCGTCTGCGAGGCAAGCGTTGTTTATTGGTCGGCGGCGGCGATGTAGCCGAGCGCAAAGCGCGCCTGCTGCTGGATGCCGGTGCCGATCTGCACGTTGGCGCAGTGCAATTCTCTCCTGCGTTTCAGCAGTGGGCTGAACAGGGAAAGTTGCACCTATTGCCCGGCACATTTGAAGAGCAGTGGCTGGAGGGCTGCTGGCTGGTCATTGCCGCCACCGACGATGACGCTGTGAATCAGCAAGTGGGCGATGCCGCCGAAGCACGCCGCATCTTCTGCAATCTGGTGGATGCACCGCAGGAAGCCAGCGCTATCATGCCGTCGATTGTCGATCGCTCCCCGCTGATGATTGCGGTGTCCTCCGGTGGCCGCGCTCCGGTGCTGGCGCGCCTGATGCGTGAGAAGCTGGAAGCGATGCTGCCGCAGCATCTGGGCCAACTGGCTTCACTCGCTGGCACACTGCGCAGCCGGGTGAAGAAAACCTTCGCCAGCATGGGACAGCGCCGGGCATTTTGGGAGCGCTTCTTTGCCAGCGATCGTCTGGCGCAAACGCTGGCGAATGGTGACAAGCCACGCGCCGATCATATCGTTAATACGCTGTTCGATGCGCCGCTCTCCCAACAAGGTGAAGTGGTGCTGGTGGGCGCGGGTCCAGGCGATGCCGGATTATTAACGCTGAAAGGTTTGCAGTGTATCCAGCAGGCCGATGTGGTGGTGTATGACCGTCTGGTGTCCGAACCCATTCTCAACCTGGTGCGCCGCGATGCTGAACGCATCTTCGTCGGTAAACAGGCCGGACATCACTGCGTGCCGCAGTCGCAAATTAACCAGTTACTGTTAGAGCAGGCTCAGAGCGGCAAGCGCGTGGCACGGCTGAAAGGCGGCGATCCCTTTATTTTCGGTCGCGGTGGTGAGGAACTAGAAGTACTGGCACAGCACAACATTCCGTTCAGCGTGGTGCCAGGTATTACCGCCGCCTCCGGTTGTGCCGCCTACAGCGGCATTCCGCTGACGCATCGCGACCATGCGCAGAGCGTGCGCTTTGTCACCGGTCATCTGCAACAACAGGGCGAAATTGAGTGGAGTAAGCTGGCGGCAGAGCAGCAAACGCTGGTGTTCTATATGGGGCTGAATCAGGCACCCGAGATCCAGCGCCAGCTGTTGCAGCATGGCATGGATGCGACGATGCCGGTCGCCATCGTGCAGAACGGCACCACGCCAGAACAACAGGTGGAAACCGCGACGTTAGCCGAACTCAGCACGCTGGCGCAGCAGTTTGCCAGCCCGGCGCTGATTATCGTCGGGCGCGTGGTCAGCCTGCGCCGCCAGTTGCGCTGGTTTTAAACATAAAAAAACGGCGAGTCATCACAACTCGCCGTTCATAGGTCAGGCAGCTAGCTGATTAAGGCTGAGCCACAAAACCCACCGCTTCATAAACTTTCTTCAACGTTTCCTGCGCCTGCGCACGGGCCTTGGTTGCGCCATCACGCATCACCTGATTCAGGAAAGCTTCGTCGTTACGGAAACGGTGATAGCGCTCCTGCAGCTCAGTCAGCATGCCGGAAACCGCTTCCGCCACTTCGCCTTTCAGGTGGCCATACATCTTGCCTTCGAATTCCTGCTCCAGCTGCGGAATCGACTTACCGGTGACACCAGAAAGAATATCCAGCAGGTTAGAAACACCGGCTTTTTCTTTCACGTCGTAACGCACCACTGGCGGCTCGGCGGAATCGGTGACCGCGCGCTTGATCTTTTTCACTACCGCTTTGGTGTCTTCCAGCAGGCCAATCACGTTGTTACGGTTGTCATCCGACTTCGACATCTTCTTGGTCGGTTCCAGCAGCGACATCACGCGTGCGCCTGATTTCGGAATAAACGGCTCAGGGATTTTGAACACATCGCCATACAGCGCGTTGAAACGGCCGGCGATATCGCGGCTCAGTTCGAGGTGCTGCTTCTGATCTTCGCCCACCGGTACCTGGTTGGTCTGATACAGCAGAATATCGGCCGCCATCAGCACCGGGTAATCGAACAAACCTGCAGTGATGTTTTCAGAATAACGCGCGGACTTATCCTTAAACTGCGTCATACGGCTCAGCTCGCCAAAGTAGGCATAGCAGTTCAGTACCCAGCTCAGCTGCGCGTGCTCAGGCACATGCGACTGTACAAAAATGGTGCTTTTTGCTGGATCAATACCGCAGGCAAGGTACAGCGCCAGGGTATCCAGCGTGGCTTTGCGCAGCGCTGCGGGGTCCTGACGAACGGTGATAGCGTGCAGATCGACGATGCAGTAAATGCAGTGGAAATCATCCTGCATCTGCACCCACTGACGCAGCGCACCCATATAGTTGCCAATGGTCAGTTCACCGGAAGGCTGGGCGCCGCTGAAAACGATGGGTTTGCTCATGTTATATCCTGATAATTACAGCCCGAGAGCGGGCAAAAGTTCGCTAAAAGTATCGAGAGTGAGATCGGGTTGGCTGGCGGCAATCGGCTCGCCATAGTTGTAGCCAAATGTCATACCGACATTAGGTACACCCGCAGCCTGAGCTGCGTGAATATCATTACGAGAATCACCAACAAACAGTAATTCTTTTCGCAGTACGCCAAAGTGACCCAAAACAAGGAAGATCGCTGCCGGATGGGGCTTTTTCACCACCACATCATCACCGCCAATAATCAGCGTGAAGAAATCGGCAATGCCCAGCGATTGCAGCAGTGGCGCGACAAACGGCGTCGGCTTGTTGGTGACGATGGCCATCGGCAAGCCTTTGGCGTGCAAAGCAGCCAGCGTCTCTTTCACCTGCGGGAACAGCGTGCTGCCCGCTTCCACCGTTTCGGCGTAATACTTGTCAAACAGCGTACGTGCGTCACGCTGCTCTTCGGCATGCGGTTCACGGCCTAAGGCCCAGGTCAGCGCGCGCGTCATCATCACATCTGCGCCGTTGCCAATCCAGGTGGAAGCCAGCGCCAGGCCAGGAGGCGGCAACTGCAAATCACCTAAAGCATGATCGATGGCCTGTGACAGACCCGGTGCGCTATCGACCAGCGTGCCATCGAGATCAAACGCCAGCGCGCGGATATCAGTGAAATGAGCCATTAACTTTCTCCAGTTCGCCGCGCATTTCGTCGATCACTTTTTTGTAATCGGGGTGACCAAAGATGGCTGAACCGGCCACAAACATATCCGCACCTGCCGCCGCGATCTGACCGATGTTATCGATCTTTACACCACCGTCCACTTCCAGACGGATATCGTAACCGCTTTGATCAATGAGACGACGCGCCTGACGCAATTTGTCCAGCGTGCCGGGAATGAAGGATTGACCGCCGAAGCCAGGGTTCACTGACATCAGCAGAATGATGTCGAGTTTATCCATCACGTAGTCGAGGTAATCGAGCGGCGTCGCCGGATTGAACACCAGACCCGCTTTACAGCCGTGCTCTTTGATCAGTTGCAGTGTGCGGTCAACGTGCTCACTGGCTTCAGGATGGAAGGTAATGTAAGTCGCGCCCGCTTTAGCGAACTCTGGAATCAGTGCATCCACCGGCTTCACCATCAGATGCACATCAATCGGTGCCGTAATGCCATAGTCGCGCAGTGCTTTCAGCACCATTGGCCCCATGGTCAGATTAGGCACATAGTGGTTATCCATCACGTCGAAATGCACCACATCCCCGCCTGCTGCCAGCGCTTTGGCGGTATCTTCGCCCAGGCGAGCAAAGTCAGCAGCAAGAATTGAAGGGGCCAGCAAAAATTGTTTCATCCGATTCTCCCAATTTTGTGCGCCAGCCAGAGCTGGCGTAATGCGTTGGTCGCGGACGAAACAGGCTAGCGGAAAAGCGCCAGCAGTTCGTCAACCTGAGTGCGACCACTTATGCTTCGGCTGATGGAACGCCGGGCTTTGACTACGTGTAAAACCGCATTCTGATACCACTCACGCGTGAGCAGCGTGTCGTGGTTGGAAATCAGCACCGGTATGCTGTTTTCATGTGCCAGCTTATTTGCCAGCTCGGCCAGATGCTGCTGCTCGCGCAGGCTAAAGCTATTGGTGTGGTACGCGGTAAAGTTCGCCGTCGCCGACAAGGGCGCATACGGCGGATCGCAATAAACCACTGAGCCAGCAGGGGCGTTGTTCAGAGTAACATCGTACGATTCACAGACAAAGGTCGCTTTTTGCGCCCGTTCGGCAAACCACAACAGCTCCGCTTCCGGGAAGTAAGGTTTGCGATAACGACCAAAAGGCACATTGAACTCACCGCGCAGATTGTAACGGCACAAACCGTTATAGCCATGCCGATTGAGATAGAGAAACAGTAATGCACGCTGATATTCATCTTTGCTGGCGTTAAAGGCCAGACGTTGCGCGTAATAAGTCTCTGCGATATTACCTTCAGGCGTGAACAGCTGCCGCGCGTCTTCAATAAACTCAACCGTGCGGTTTTTAACGATGTTATAGAGATTGATCAGGTCACCGTTGATGTCCGCCAGGTGATAGCGATCATAATCGGTGTTGAGGAACACGGAACCGGCACCCACAAAAGGTTCGACTAAACAGTCACCTTGTGGCAAATGACGACGGATATCGTCAAGCAGCGGGTATTTCCCTCCGGCCCATTTAAGGAAAGCGCGATTTTTCTTCATGCTGTCGTGGTTATTACATCTTAATTATGGGCTGTGGTGGAACCGACAGCAGCTTTGCGCTTTAAACGGGGCCGCATGATCGCAGCCCCACATCAATTACTGACTTTCTTTCTTCACCTGACTCAACGGTTTTACCCACGGATTTGCCGCACGAACTTCAGCAGGCAGTGATGCCACTGCGCGCTTGGCATCGGCTGGCGTAGCGTAAGCACCGCTGACCAACACATACCAGGGCTGACCGTTACGCGTGGTTTTATACACATGATAACCGCTCAGATTTTGTTTCTTCGCCCAGGCATTCAGGCTCTCTTCTTTCGACGCACCGCTCAACTGCAGCGTGTAGCTGCCACCGGTTGGCAGTGACTTACTGGCACCGCTGCTGGCACTCACAGGTGCATTGTGTGCGGCGGTGGTATGTGTTTTATTCTCTTTTGCTCCGGCGACTGGTTTCGACGTGGCCGGCGCTTTATGCGCGGTGTTGCTGTGCGTTTCACGTGAACCGTTGCTATTAGCACGCGCAGGTATTTCAGAGCGCATCGCCGGAGGCGTTATCGCTTTACCGTTACCGCTCACCGTAGCAGGCGCAGTGGGCAGTGAACTGTTGCCTTGCGCACCCTGTGCGGCGTTATCAACCTGACCTTGCTGGTTGCTCAACGCACTGTTGAGATCGCCCGGCAGCGTCACACGTTGCTGATTGGCTGGCGTATCGACAGGCGCAGCCTGTGTCGGTGTTGAAGACACCGCTGGCATAGAAATCGAGTTGGAATCGCTGCTTGCTGGCGAGGATGATGCAGCTGACGTCTGTGGTGCGTTTCCTTCCGCTGAAGGCGTGGCGTTTTGCTGGCCGCTCATGGACGTCGAGCCGGAAAGGTCGATGTTCTTTTCACCACCGGTTGCCGTCGGCGCCGCATTGCCAGTATTAGCAGTGGTCGCTGGTTTCTTTTCATCTGGACCGGTCAATGCCGAACCGATGCCCAGTACTACCAACAGCAGAACCAGTATGCCGATCCCCATCATCATATGCTGACGAGAAACAGGTACCTTCACTTTCGGCGCAGAAGACGTTTTGCGTGGCCGCGTAGGACGGCGGTCACTGGCATCAGGTTTTAACTCGTCTTCCGGTTTGAACTCATCCATCTAGCCTCCTCCGTAAAACGGCACGCTTCCCACGCACCGCATCACCACTCTACCCGTCATACTCAAGCTGAAACGGCGTTGGTTGCACTTTATTATCCAGACGCTCACTCACATCAGCGCCTGGAATGCATGCAATGCTCACCTTGCTGCAGCTCAACTTATTCCGGATACCTTCAGTATTTTATACAATCGTTAATCGCAGCCAGCACCATATCATGTGCCACACCTGCGCGCACTTCAGAGCGGCCAATTGCGAGAGGCAGCACCAAACGCATTTCACCCGCCAGCACTTTCTTATCGCGCATCATGTGCGGTAGATACGCTTCTGCTTGCATGCTTGCCGGGCCGTGCATCGGTAAACCGGCACGCAGAAATAGCGCGATAATGCGATCGGTATCCGCTGCAGAGAACTGTCCCAGACGTTCAGCGGTACGCGCAGCCATCACCATGCCTGCCGCAATCGCTTCGCCATGCAACCAGTTGCCATAGCCCATGTGTGCTTCAATCGCATGACCAAAAGTATGGCCCAGATTGAGCAGCGCGCGTTGACCGTTTTCACGTTCATCGGCGGCGACCACTTCAGCTTTGAGTTCACAGCAGCGACGGATGCAGTAGGCCAGGGCTTGCTGATCCAGTGCCAGCAGAGCATCAAGATGCTGCTCCAGCCACTGGAAGAACTCGCCATCGAGGATAATGCCGTATTTGATCACTTCCGCCAGACCAGACGCTAATTCGCGCGCCGGCAGCGTAGCCAGGCAATCGGTATCGACCACCACTGAGGCTGGCTGGTAGAAGGCACCAATCATGTTTTTGCCCAGCGGATGGTTGACGGCTGTTTTACCGCCGACCGAAGAGTCGACCTGAGACAGCAGCGTTGTCGGTACCTGGATAAAGCGCACACCGCGTTGATAGCTCGCAGCAGCAAACCCAGTGAGATCACCAATCACACCGCCGCCGAGCGCAATTAACGTGGTATCACGTCCATGCGGTTTCTGCAGCAGCGCGGTGAAGACATCGTCCATCACAGCGAGCGTCTTGTACTTTTCACCATCAGGTAAAATCACCTGATCCACCTTCACGCCCGCCTGCGAAAGCAGTGCTGACAGCTTGTCGAGGTAGATCGGGGCAAGCGTCTCATTGGTCACCAGCATGGCGTTATCGCCTGCTTTTAGCGGCCAAAAAGAAGCCGGATCGTTAAACAGTCCGGCAGCGATGGTGATGGGGTAACTACGATCCCCGAGTGAGACAGTGATCTTCTCCATGATGACCGATACCTATTGCTGAGCCGTCAGGGCGCTGGATTAATTTTTTTCCAGCATGTTGATGATCTGATTGGCGACAACTTTTGCACTTTGATCGTCAGTGCGAATAGTGACGTCAGCGATCTCTTCATAAAGTGGATTACGTTCGCCAGCTAAAGCTTCCAGTACTTCGCGCGGTGGCTCTTCAACCTGCAACAACGGACGTTTTTTATCACGCTGTGTACGAGCAAGTTGCTTCTCGATAGTCGTTTCAAGATAAACGACCACGCCGCGGGCGGAGAGACGATTGCGGGTTTCACGGGATTTGACAGAACCACCACCGGTCGCCAGGACAATGCCTTGTTTCTCGGTGAGTTCATTAATGATCTTCTCTTCGCGATCGCGGAAACCGTCTTCGCCTTCCACATCAAATACCCAGCCTACATCCGCTCCGGTACGTCGCTCAATTTCCTGATCGGAATCGAAAAATTCCATATTGAGTTGCTGAGCTAACTGACGACCAATAGTGCTTTTGCCGGCACCCATCGGCCCAACCAGAAAGATATTGCGTTTCTCTGCCATTTTATCGGTATTACTAAGAATTCGTTGATGATACCCCGCGTTCAGCATAGTGCTGGCGGGACAGGAACTGAGACCTCATGAGCATTAACAAGAGTCAGACGGAAAATTATCTCAACACTCATGGCCGTTTGGCAACCGAATAAATTGCCCCCGGCGACCTTGTAACAGGACCGGTCTGTGGTTCGCGAGACGGTAACGCCCCTCCTGTTTCCTTCACACTTCAAGCAGCATGCGCGTTGGCTGTGTCTTTTCATCCCTGAAACTTACAGAAATAAGCTTAGAAATGAACGCTTTCACCACCGCGCTTTAACTCAAATTATTTAAGGAAAATATATTCTGACGCCAGTATCGCTTGTGACTGACGCCCATCGGAAGGTTATCCTGCCGCGTTCCGCTACACCGTTTTAAAAATCGCTAAACCTTGTAAGCTAATTCCTGCCCTGCGTCAACGCAGATGGCAAATCAGAGTGAATTTTCCGCTTTATCCGGCTGTAAGCGCTGCTTCCCTGACCAGTCTGGGGGTAATGAAGATCACCAACTCCTTCTTTTTATGTTCTTTGGTTTGCTGACGGAACAGCGTTCCCAATAGGGGCAGTTCACCCAACCAAGGTACCCGCTGCTCGGTCTGCATGCGCTGTTGTTGAAAAATCCCGCCCAGCGCCAACGTTTCGCCATCACGCAGCGTCACCTGGGTTTCAATTTCCTGCTTATCAATACTCAGCACGCTGCTTTCACCCACGTTCAGGCTGCGCCCCGGCATGTTCTGGCTTAAGCGCAGTTTTAACTGAATCCGTCCATTCCCCAGCACCATGGGCGTCACTTCCATCCCTAACACTGCCTCTTTAAATTCAATCGCCGTTGCACCACTGCTGCCCGACTTCACCTCGTAAGGAATTTCGGTTCCCTGTTTAATGGAAGCGGTTTGCTGATGAGAGGTAAAAAGCCGCGGACTGGCGATGATTTCAATTTGGTTCTCCTGCTCAAGCGCGCTGAGTTCCAGATTTAGCAATCCGCCACTGACCTGACCCAGCGTAACGCCCGCGCGCAAAGCAGGATTATTTACCGCCAATGGGATCTCCAGCTGTGGATGATGCAAGGCTGCCGTCACACTTTGGGCAGGTGCGGTGTGCCAGTTCACTCCCAACTCACGCAGATGCTCTTCATTGATGGTGATGATGTGGGCAGACAACTCGACCTGTTCGAGTGGCATATCCAGCGCGCGCAACCAGCGCGAGGCGTCACGCAACGCGGCGGCGGTGTCACGCAATAACAAGCTGTTGGTGCGGCTATCGACCGTGACACTGCCGCGTGAAGTGAGGAGTGAACGCTCCGCTTGCAGACTACGATAGACATCGCTGGCATTGGCGTAATGCAGCGTGACGGACTGCTGTTCGAGAGGAAGTTGCTGTTGCCGCTCCTCATGTTCTGTTTTCGCCTGTTGTGTCTGCATCTGTTGCCAGCTTTCGGGATAAACCAGCAGCACGCCCTCTTCCTGCACTACGGTGAGTTTTGCCAGCCGGGTCACCAGCGCCAGTGCGCGTTCCCATCCTACATTTTCCAGGCGCAGTGATAAGCGCCCTTCAACGCCAGGTGCAATCAGCAGGTTGGTTTGTTGATAATCTGCCAGCGCCTGCAAAATACGTTCAACGGGGGCATCATCAAACACCAGGCTTAAGCGTTCTTCATTTGCCTGCAGGGGCAGGCTCAAACTCAGGCACAGCAGTAGTGTCATCCATTTCATAATATCCTCCTTTTATAGACCAGATGATTTGCTGCGGCGGGCAGCTTTGCGCGACATGCAAGGTCATGCTATTCGCGGTTAATGCTGCCACCTGCCACCTGCCAGCTTGAGCGCGGTAACCGAGCCGAAGGGCCAAGCCGATGATTTTTTCCTTCTGGTGAGCGTAGCCAGGCAACATAGCGCGTGGGAGTACCGATAATGCCCTGCAACCGCCAGCCATCAGGTTCAGCTACCTGCATCCGACATTGCACCTCGGGCAGCGGCTGAAAGGGATCGCGTGCCAGCGTAAAGCCGCTCCACAGCACTAACAGCCATGCACTATGGCGCATCTCCATCCTCCAGCCACAGCTGTGTGTTCAGCGCTCCCTGCTCTTCTTTGAGTTCAAAGCGCTGCGGTACAGGCAGGCGAGTCAATGACAGCTCAGAAAACAGCGGAACAAATTGCGTCCAGCCGAGCCGCAGCTGTAACTGCTGCGGCTGATTATCCGGTAGCCAGCTTTCCAGTTGATCGCCGCGCGCGGTGATCAAAGCTTCAAGCGTAGCTTGCTCAGTGACGCCACTCATGGGTTGCTGTAACCGTGCGATTTCCTGTTCCAGCTCGTTGATGGCAGGTCGTGCAGCCAATTGCTGCTGACGCTGCATCACCTGTTGTGACATCACCACCTGCTGGCGTAATTGGGCAGCATGGACCTGTTGCTGCGGGCGAAGCAAAATCCACCACGCCATAAGCATCAGCAGCAGAGACATGCCTAACAGGCAGGCAATCCGCCACATCAGGGCTAAAGCGAGCCAGCGCTGTAATGCATCATTCACCGATGTTCTCCTGCATCCGCGCGCGCAAGACAAATCGATAGTGCCCAGCGGTTTGCCGCTGCACGCTGGCCGGTTTAACCGTGGCAAACAGCGGCTGCCGCATCAATTGATGACGAAAATCCTGGATCGCCATCATGCTCTGCGCCTGCCCCTCGAACAGCAAGACGCCCTGGCGCCGCTCCACCCGTTTGAGCCAAAGCGTGTCCTGCATCAACATTGGCAAGCGCAGCCAGAACTGTTGCCAGCGCTGATGCTCATCCTTTTTACGCTGCCGTATCCGCTGCCTCTCTAATAGCTCATCGCGTTGCTGCAGCAGCAGTTGCTGTCGCGTCAACTGGCGTTGCAACGCTTCATGCTGTTGGCTGATATCCGCCAACGTCCTGTGCATCTGGCCCTGTGTCTGGCTTCCGCGCCACCATAACGACAGCACCATCATTACAGTCGCCAGCAGGACGCATCCCAGCAGGGAAAAACTTTGCTGGCGGCGGCGCTGCTGCAACCGGACGCGCCAGGGTAATAAATTGACGGCCAGCATCATGCATCCTCCGGGCGCAGCGCCAGACCCAGCGCAATGGCAAATTCCCCTTCGTGCGCGGGCAATGGCGGCTGCCGGTAATGCAGTAATGAAAGCGGTTGACAGTGCGCCACGCTGGGTTCAGCCAGGCTGTAGGTCGAGGTGCAAAAGATGGAGGATGCCTGAGGGAAGGTATCACGCAGTTTCGCCAGCGTTAGAGGCTCTGTGGCCGCGCCTGATGTGCCCGGCTCACCGGCTAACGTCCATAGCCAGTGATCGCTAAGCGGATGGATTAAAAGTTGGTCACGATGCAGCGGCATGCGCATGGCGATTTGGGTCAACGCCAGGCTGCTCAGTTCAAAGACATCGGGTCGCAGGCCAGCCTCCTTTAACGGCGCCAGCCACTGCGCAATCACTTCACGCCGAGCCGCCGTAATGCACAGTTGCGTTGCATTGCGTGCCGAGCGGTAGTCAATCGACAGCGTGGCGGGTTCAACCGGAAACAAGCGTGGCGCCGAGGATGCCACATAACGGCTCATTGCTGGCTCACTGAGCGAGGTTTCTGGCAGCGGCAATGTTCGCTGCAACACCAGTTGCGGGGGCAAGCCAACTCGCAGTGAATAGCGTTTCGGCAGATGGCGCTGCCAGCGCGTCAACATCTCCTGTAACAGTGGGGTAGTTTGCAACACGCCGTTGCGTAACGTATCGTGCGGCAGCGGTTGCTGCCACCAATGGCGTAACTGCCAGCCATGACGTCGGCGTTCAATGCCCAGGGCGCAAAGTTGCCCGTTTTGGATGTCCAATCCAATTTGCCAGCGCTGAAAAGCCATATGCGCGATCTCCTTATCTTTTAAGGTAAAAAAAGAGAGACCCTCAATCTTTCGAGTGGCGGCAAGGCGGAAAACGAACTATTACTCAGGCGCTTACCGAAGTCAGCGTCTAAGGTGAGCTCGCGCAGCCGACGTAGCTGCCGCTCGAAGTATGACGGGTATATCAAAGCGTCAGGCTTGCCTTTATACTACCGCGCGATTGTTTATAAACTGCCCAAACGACAACAGATGGGAATTCTCAGGTGAAGTTCGTAAAGTATTTATTGATTCTTACAGTGTGTTGCATTCTGCTGGGAGCAGGCACGGTTTATGGTTTGTACAAATACATAGAGCCGCAGCTGCCTGATGTGAACACGCTGAAAGACGTGCGTTTGCAAACCCCAATGCAGGTTTACAGCGCGGATGGCGAACTGATCGCCCAGTACGGTGAGAAGCGCCGCGTGCCGCTCACCTTGCAACAGATGCCGCCTGAGCTGATCAAAGCGTTCATTGCAACCGAAGACAGCCGTTTCTATGAGCACCATGGTGTCGACCCGGTGGGCATTTTCCGTGCTGCCAGCGTCGCGCTGGTGTCCGGCCATGCTTCGCAGGGTGCCAGTACCATTACGCAACAGCTGGCGCGTAACTTCTTCCTTAGCCCTGAACGCACGCTGATGCGTAAGATCAAGGAAGCGTTCCTGGCGATTCGCATTGAACAACTGCTGAGCAAGGATGAAATCCTCGAGCTCTACCTCAACAAAATTTATCTGGGTTACCGCGCCTATGGTGTCGGAGCGGCTGCACAGGTCTATTTCGGTAAGCCGGTTGATCAGCTTTCGTTGAGTGAGATGGCGATGATTGCCGGTCTGCCGAAAGCACCGTCAACCTTTAACCCGCTTTACTCTCATGCGCGCGCGCTGGCGCGTCGTAATGTGGTACTGGCGCGTATGCTTGACCAGAATTACATCACGCAGCAGCAATATGATGCCGCGCGCAACACGCCGCTGGTCGCAACCTATCATGGTCCCGAAAATGCCTTCTCCGCACCTTATCTGAGCGAAATGGTGCGTCAGGAGATGGTGAAACGCTATGGTGATGCCGCTTACGATGATGGCTACAAAGTGTATACCACCGTCACGCGTCATCTGCAGGAGGCCGCACAACAAGCTGTTCGCAATAACGTGATGGCGTATGACATGCGTCATGGTTATCGCGGCCCGACCAACGTGCTGTGGAAAGTGGGCGAAGCAAGCTGGGATAAGAGCCGCATTCAAAACGCGCTGAAAGATCTGCCTACCTACGGTCCACTGAATGCCGCCGTGGTGACCACTGCCACGGCCGATGAAGCCACCGCGATGATGAAAGACGGCAGCAGCGTCTCTCTGAGTATGGCGGGCGTTCGCTGGGCGCGTCCTTACAAATCCGACACGCTACAAGGCCCGACGCCCCGCAGCGTGACGCAGGTACTGCAGGCAGGCCAGCAGATTTGGGTGCGTAAAGTCGATAACGATTGGTGGTTAGGTCAGGTGCCGCTGGTCAACTCGGCCCTCGTCTCGCTCAATCCAGAAGACGGTGCGGTACGCGCGCTGGTCGGTGGTTTCGACTTCAACCAGAGTATGTTCAACCGTGCGACACAGGCACTGCGTCAGGTTGGTTCAAACATCAAACCGTTCTTGTATACCGCCGCGATGGACCGTGGACTGACGCTGGCTTCCATTCTGAATGATGTGCCTATTTCACGTTGGGATGCGGGTGCCGGAGCCGACTGGCGCCCCAAAAACTCACCGCCGACCTATGCGGGGCCTATCCGCTTGCGTCAGGGCCTGGGTGAGTCGAAAAACGTAGTGATGGTACGTGCGATGCGTGCGATGGGTGTGGATTACGCCGCAGAGTATCTGCAGCGCTTCGGCTTCCCAGCACAGAACATCATCCATACCGAATCGCTGGCACTGGGTGCGGCTTCGTTTACCCCAATGCAGGTGGTGCGCGGTTATGCCGTGATGGCTAACGGCGGCTTCCTTGTCGATCCTTACTTCATTACCAAAATTGAGAATGAACAAGGCGGCGTAGTGTTCGAAGAGAAACCGAAGATTGCCTGCCCACAGTGCAATCTGCCGGTGATCTACGGTGATACCAAAAAATCGCTGGCGTTGAGCGAAGAGAGCGTGGAAAACGTCGCGACCTCCGATCAATCGCAGAATCAGGCGGTGCCACAGCCGGAGCTGGAGCAAGTGCCTGCTCAGCCGCAACCCGCAGGTGACCAGCAATACGCACCGCATGTGATTAATACACCGCTGTCGTTCCTGATCAAAAGCGCACTGAACTCCAACGTGTTCGGTGAGCCAGGCTGGATGGGGACAGGCTGGCGTGCGGGTCGTGACCTGAAGCGTAACGATATTGGCGGAAAAACCGGTACCACCAACAGTTCAAAGGATGCGTGGTTCTCGGGTTACGGCCCTGGTGTCGTGACCTCAGTGTGGATTGGTTTTGATGATTCACGCGCGCTGGGCCGCTCGACCATGTCAGGCGCGATTCCTGACCAGATTTCTGGCTATGAAGGCGGCGCGAAGAGTGCTCAGCCTGCCTGGGATGAGTACATGAAATCTGCGCTGGATGGCGTGCCGGTACAGCCGCTGACACCGCCAGATGGCGTTGTCACTGTGACGATCGATCGCGGTACGGGCAAGCTGGCCAACGGTGGCGGCAATACCCGTCAGGAGTACTTCATCAATGGCACTCAGCCAACGGAGTATTCAGTGCATGATGTGGGCACCACACTCATGGACAACGGCCAAAGCCACGAACTGTTCTGATCAAAAAAGCCGGCGTATTCGCCGGCTTTTTTATTGCGCACTTGTCGTATTCAGTAGGTCAATCGTCCCTGCTTCACCAGCCACTCACGCACCAGGAACAGTGCACTGACATTTCTGGCTTCGCCGAAATCTGGCTCGTCCAGCAACGCCAGTAGGTTATTGAGCGGCCAGCGGTGCACAATCAGCGGTTCAGGTTCATCCCCTTCCAGCTTCTCTTCATACAACCCCTCAGCCACCACAATGTTCATTTTGCTGGAGAAGTAAGACGGAGCCATAGTGAGTTTACCCAGCGCTTCGAGTTTTCGGGCACCAAAGCCGGCTTCTTCTTTTAACTCACGGTCTGCGGCTTCAAACACGCTTTCGCCTGGGTCAATTAACCCCTTAGGAAAACCCAACTCATAGCTTTCCAGCCCCACGGCATATTCCTGAATCAGGATCACATCATCACCCAGAATCGGCACAATCATCACCGCTTCCCGGTTGGAAGGTTTCATACGCTCATAGACACGGCGTGCACCGTTACTGAAAGCGAGATCAACCGCTTCAATAGTAAACAAGCGGGAGCGGGCCACCGCTTCCACGTTGAGGATGTCAGGTTTTTTCATTGGAGTTTTCATATCAGCCTCAAACTTAGCACAGCCATGTGAATCGCGATGACGCCAGCATACCGAAGCCCGCAGCAATGTGCGACACGCAGCGCAGGGAAAGCATCGTGACACACATTTGCTTACGCCTGCTAACAACTTATTGTTATCTATACACTTAAATTATTCACAATAAGTCAATGGGGTTTTGTTAAATTCAGAAAATACCGATATTTAATTGAGTGTCCTGTGGTTAACATCCCATTAAGGAATAATCTAATAAATTATAATTCAATGATTTTGCGCGTTATTTTATCTGAGTTTTTTCTTGTAAGAATGACTTCTGCTCGCCAAAATTGACTGGTAATAATGGTTCCATCGGGAGCACATCGTAAACGTGAAGGCAGTTTTTTGGCTGGATTGAGCAAAGCATGAGCACTTTTATCACCATTCTGGCTGTCATGCTGGCCTGCTCTCTGATAGCAGGAATAGGTTATTGGTACGCTATGCGGCATCGTCCGCCGTTGGCGAAACCGCTGCCGTTTATAAGCCCCCCCTGCCGCAAACTCACTGATGAAGAACGTCATGCTATTGAAGCGTACATTGCGTCCCTGGCGAAACAGCAAAAACAGAGTACTGCCCGCTCCTCAAAGAAGTCGCGTGAAACCGAATCCCTGACGCTCACGGCGCAGAGCAGCAATGTTTATCCTGTCACACGTTCCATCACTCGCTATGGTCTCTCAACGGATGATGCGCATCAATGGCGCTACTACCTCGATGAAGTGGAAGTGCATCTGCCACCGCTGTGGGAGCAGTACATTGCGGAAGAGAATTATGTTGAGCTGATCCGCACTCAAACGCTGCCGCTGGTGATCTCACTCAACGGTCACTCGTTAGTAAACTATGCCGTAGAACAACCCGCCTTGCCGCCGCTGGTGCGCTCAATGTCGACCAACGCCTCTATTCGTAAAGAGGAGAGCGAAAATGTCGAGTTGCTGCAAGTGCGTAAAGAGTCGCCGGAAGAGTACCGTCTATCGCGGCCGGATGGCACGCGCGAGGCCATTGTTATCTGCTTTGCCTTCCTGCTGTTCTTACTCAGCCTGGTGCTGCCCGGAAGCCTGATGCTGTGGATTGCCCTGTCAGCCTGCGCAATGATTGCGGTTAGCTTGTGGTTCCTTTACCGCTTCCCGGGTGAAAAAGGGCTGCGCGATGTGCACTGCTTGCGCGGAGCACCGAAACGCTGGGGCCTGTTTGGTGAATCCAATCAGGAGCAGAGCAATATCTCGCTGGGCATTATCGATTTAATTTATCCCGCCCACTGGCAACCCTATGTGGCGCACGATTTGGGCCAGGTGACGGATGTCGACATCTATCTGAATCGGCAAGTGGTGCGACAGGGGCGTTTCCTCTCCCTGCACGATGAAGTTCGCAACTTCCCAGTTCAGCGCTGGCGCAAAAATCTGGTGCTGGCATGTGGTTCGCTGGTGCTGCTGGTGATGCTCTTTACCTGGATTCCGCTCAGTATGCCAATCAAGCTCAGCCTCGCATGGGTAAAAGGCACCGAAAGCATTGAAGTGAATAGCGTGGATAAACTCAACGCCCTGCCGCTGCACATCGGTGACAACCTGAAGGTGAGCGGAACCGGCATGTGTTCCGTACCGGGCAACTATCAAAGCAATCGCAGCTATGCGTATATGCCGTTCGATTGCTCAGCCATTTACTGGAATAACGCAGCACCTCTGCCGCAGCCGCAGTCGGATATCATCGATAAAGCTGCCGCTCTGCTTGATACCACCACACGTCAGCTGCATCCGGAAACCAACACCGATCCGAAACTCAACCCACAGCTCGCCTCCGCGATACAGAAATCGGGCATGATTCTGCTGGATGATTTCTCTGATTTAGTGCTGAAAACACAGGATCTGTGCAGCCAGCAGCAAGATTGCGTCCGGCTGAAAAATGCCCTGGTGAATCTGGGCAATGCTAAGGATTGGGATTCACTGATCCACCGCGCAGATTCCGGCAAGCTTAACGGCATGAACGTGCTGTTACGCCCGGTCAGTGCGGAAGCGCTGGAGAACCTGGTGAATACCGCGACCTCGACCTTCTTCTCGCGTGAAACCCGTCGTGCAGCAGAAAATCTGAATAGCCCACCACCGGGCGGCTTCCTGATAGTGAGTGATGAGGGTCGTCAGATGGTGAATCAGCCACAGCCTTCCGTGTCGCTGTTTGATCTTGATGCACCGTCGCAATGGCGCGAATTGCAACGCATGTCCGGCATGCTGTTGCACACGCCGTTTGCTGCCAACGGCATCATTACCAGCATCACCACTGACGCTAACGGCACACGCCACATTGCGTTGCACAATGAACCGGATGCGATGGCGCAATGGCGATACCTCGGTACCGCATTATTGATGCTGGTGCTGATCCTCTGCGGCATCACCAATGGGCTACTGGCCCTGCGACGTGTGCATCGTAATCGCCTGCGCATGGTGGAAATTCAGCAGTATTACGACAAGTGCTTCAATCACAATCTGAGCACTATGCAGAGCGTGCGCTCACTGTTCTGAGCCCTTCCCTTCTGTGCTACCCTGTCGCCCTATTTTTTAGGGCGAGAGAGTATGACGATGACGCTAAACTGGTCCGGGATTGATACCGTGCTGCTGGATATGGATGGCACGCTGCTCGATCTCGCCTTCGACCGCCATTTCTGGTTGGAACACGTTCCGGAAACCCTGAGCCGCGAGCGTGATATCACGCTGGCCGAGGCACATCAGCTGATTCAGCAAAAGTATCAAGCCGTGGTGCATACGCTAAACTGGTATTGTCTTGATTACTGGTCGCAAGAACTGGCCTTAGATATCCGGGCCATGACATGGGAAAAACGTCACCGTGCCGCCATGCGCGAGGATACGTTGCCGCTACTCCAGGCACTACGTGCTGCGGGTAAACGCACCATTTTGCTGACCAATGCGCATCCGTACAATCTCGAGGTAAAGCTGGAGCAAACCGGTTTGGCTCCCCACCTTGATTTATTACTTTCTACCCATACCTTTGGGTATCCGAAAGAGGATCCACGTCTCTGGCAGGCCGTTCAGCAGCAAACTGCATTCGATAGCGAGCGCACGCTGTTCATAGATGACAGCGAAGCGATCCTCGATGCGGCGGCACGCTGGGGCATTCGCTGGTGTTTAGGCGTCAGCAATCCGGATTCCGGTCGGCCCGATCAATCTTTCCAGCGTCATGCTGCAGTGCGAGACTATCGCCAGTTGTGTGAAACGCTGCGTTAAAGCAGGAGCCGCAATGAAAGAAAAAACCAGCGAAGGTGTCCGCCTCGATAAATGGCTGTGGGCTGCACGTTTTTATAAAACGCGCGCGCTGGCTCGCGAAATGATCGAAGGCGGTAAAGTGCATTACAACGGCCAGCGTAGCAAGCCGAGTAAAACCGTGGAATTGCATGCCGAGTTAACGCTGCGTCAGGGCAACGATGAGCGAACGGTGGTGATCACCGCCATTGGCGATCAACGTCGCCCTGCTACTGAGGCGCAAGAGATGTATGCGGAGACCGCCGCCAGCATTGAGAAGCGTGAAAAAACGGCGCTGGCACGCAAAATGAATGCTCTGACCATGCCGCACCCCGATCGCCGCCCGGATAAAAAAGAGCGCCGCGATCTGATGAAATTTAAATTGTCGGGCGATGAATAACCGTCGCCCCAACGAGAGAAACACTATGTCTGTTCAAGATCAACTGCACCGTTACCTGTTCGAAAATGTCGCCGTGCGCGGCGAGCTGGTCAACGTATCCGAAACCTGGCGTGAGATTGTCAAAAACCACGACTACGCCGAACCGGTGAAAAACCTGCTGGGTGAATTGCTGGTCGCGACCAGCTTGTTGACCGCAACGCTGAAATTTGATGGCGACATCACCGTTCAGTTACAGGGCGATGGTCCACTGACATTGGCGGTGATCAATGGCAACAACAAGCAGGAATTGCGTGGCGTTGCACGCGTGAAGGAAGATGCCGTCATCGCGCCGGGCAGCAGCCTAAAAGAGATGGTGGGTAACGGTTATCTGGTGATTACCATTTCACCAGAAAAGGGGGAGCGTTATCAGGGTGTTGTTGGTCTGGAAGCCGATACGCTGGCTGGCTGCCTGGAAGATTACTTCATGCGTTCTGAGCAGTTGCCAACTCGCCTGTTTATTCGTACCAGCGATAAAGGCGCCGCCGGTATTCTGTTGCAGGTACTGCCTGCACAAGAGCCGAGCCAGGATGATTTTAATCATCTGGCCACTCTGACCGAAACCGTGAAGAGCGAAGAGCTGATTGAGCTGCCCGCGACGGATGTGCTGTGGCGCCTGTATCATCAGGAAGAGGCCACGGTGTTTGATCCGACCCCGGTCAGTTTCAAATGCACCTGTTCACGCGAGCGCTGTGGCGAAGTACTGAACACACTGCCGGTTGAAGAAGTGGACGAAATCCTTGCAGAGGATGGCAAGATCGATATGCACTGCGACTATTGCGGTTCGCATTATGTTTACGATGCCGTAGACATTGCTGCGATTCGTAATTCACCTACAAATAACAGCGATCAATTGCACTAATTCCCCTACGGGCGGCATCGCCGCCCGCATTTCTGTCAGGAATTAACCCATCAACTTCCGCGTAATTTAACTAACTTACACTGACTTTAGTTTCTTAACTGGCAGAATTCACTGCTTGTCACGTTCCAGCTCGCATTTTTACCTCTCTTCACTTTTACGCCCTGCTCAGACGTGTACGCTGCGCGCGATCTGCCCTGTCCGGCCATGCACGACAGGACGCAGACCCCCTCATAAAAATGCTATGAAGCATCGATCTAAGGAGCAGCCACATGCGCGTTCACGGCCTGACATCGCAAGACCTTGCCGCTTTGGGCATTAGCGGCACCACAGAAGTGGTGTACAACCCTGACTTTGATACGCTGTTTCAGGAAGAAACCCGCCCGGAACTTGAAGGTTATGCGCGAGGCACCCTGACGCAGAGCGGCGCCATTGCCGTGGATACCGGTATCTTTACCGGACGTTCGCCAAAAGATAAGTACATCGTGCGCGATGACACCACGCGTGACACCTTGTGGTGGAATGATGTCGGCAACGGTAAAAATGACAACCAGCCGCTGTCGCAGGAAACCTGGCAGGCGCTGAAAGATCGCTGCACCGCACAACTCTCTGACAAACGTCTGTTTGTCATCGACGCTTTCTGCGGTGCGAATCCCGGCACCCGCCTGAGTGTGCGTTTTGTGATGGAAGTCGCCTGGCAGGCGCATTTCGTCAAAAACATGTTTATCCGCCCTGATGAAGCCGAGCTGGCCTCCTTTAAGCCGGATTTTGTGGTGATGAACGCCGCGCAATGCACCAACCCGGACTGGCAGGCTCAGGGTTTACACTCTGAGAACTTTGTCGCCTTTAACCTCACCGAACGCATGCAGCTGATTGGCGGCACCTGGTACGGCGGCGAGATGAAGAAAGGCCTGTTCGCCATCATGAACTACCTGCTGCCGCTGAAAGGCATCGCGTCAATGCACTGCTCGGCGAACGTGGGTAAAGCGGGTGACGTTGCGGTATTTTTCGGCCTGTCTGGCACCGGCAAAACCACGCTGTCCACCGATCCCGATCGCCAGCTGATTGGCGATGATGAACACGGTTGGGATGATGATGGCGTGTTTAACTTCGAAGGTGGCTGCTATGCCAAAACCATCAATCTGTCAGAGAAAGCCGAGCCGGAAATCTATCGCGCCATCCGCCGCGATGCCCTGCTGGAGAACGTGGTGGTGCGAGCGGATGGCAGCGTTGATTTTGCCGATGCCAGCAAAACAGAAAATACGCGCGTTTCCTATCCGATTGAGCACATTGAAAACATCGTGCAGCCGGTATCCAAAGCGGGCCATGCGCAGCGCGTGATTTTCCTGACCGCTGATGCCTTTGGTGTACTGCCGCCGGTTTCGCGCTTAACGCCAGAACAGACCCAGTACCACTTCCTGTCGGGCTTTACCGCCAAACTGGCCGGCACCGAGCGTGGTGTCACCCAGCCAACGCCGACTTTTTCAGCTTGTTTTGGCGCGGCCTTTCTGACATTGCATCCAACGCAATATTCCGATGCGCTGGTGAAGCGTATGGAAGCGGCGGGTGCAAAAGCGTATCTGGTGAATACCGGTTGGAATGGCAGCGGTAAACGTATTTCACTGAAAGATACCCGCGCCATCATCAATGCGATTCTGGCGGGTGAGCTGGACGACGTAGCGATGGAAACGCTACCGGTATTTAACCTGCAGATGCCTGCGACCCTGGAAAAAGTCGATGATGCGATTCTGGATCCACGTCGCAGCTGGCCGGATGAAGCCGCGTGGCATGAGGCCGCGCAGGGTCTGGCGCAGCGTTTTGTCACCAACTTTGAGAAGTATACCGATAACGATGCCGGCAAAGCGCTGGTTCAGGCTGGCCCGCAGTTGTGAAGTGAATGAGCCGCCAAATGGCGGCTCATTGATACTCAGTCTTAAGCGGCGTGATTTTTCAACTGTGGTGCTGAGGGCTACGCAGCCAGTCGCGGATGCCTGCAGGCGAAACAGTCATCGCTCCACATTTATCTGAGCGAAGCGTTAACTGTGATGCGTGCTGACTAACGCCGTACCGTTATTCTCCGGTATCGGCAACCACGCGCGAATGCGCAATCCGCCATGCTCGCTCTCACCTATCTCCAGCGAGCCTTCATGCGCGTCGATAATACGCTGCACAATCGCCAACCCTAAGCCGGTGCCACTGGTGCTGCGTGCGCTATCGCCACGTACAAAAGGCTGGAACAGATGCTGAAGCTGATCGGGCTTAATACCCGGACCATCATCTTCCACCTGGAACCAGGCGCGATTCAGTTCCTGGCCGCTGCTGACTTTGATCCAGCCGTTGCCATAACGCGCGGCATTCACCACCAGATTCGCCACGGCACGCTTAATCGACAGCGGATTGATATCCAGCATCAACTCTTCCGGCATCACCGCATTCTCAATCTCACGCTCATAGCCGCTTTCCGCCGCCACCACTTCACCCAACACACTGTTGAGATCGGCGCGCTCGGTCTGCATCTCCTGCCCGGTGCGCAGATAGTCGATAAACTGCTCGATGATGGCGTTGCACTCTTCGATATCTTTATTGATCGACTCGGCCAGATAGCCATCCTGTTCACTCATCATCTCGGTGGCGAGACGAATGCGTGTTAAAGGGGTGCGCAAATCATGACTGACACCCGCCATCAGCAGCGTACGGTCATCGGCAAGCTGTTTGACGCCCGCCGCCATCTGGTTAAAGGCTCGCGTTACGGAACGCACTTCCGATGCGCCATACTCACGCAGCGGAGGAGGAATGATGCCTTTACCGACCTGAAGCGCTGCATGCTCCAGGTCGACCAGGGGTCGGTTCTGAATGCGGATAAACAGCCAGGCACCGCCGATCGCCAGCAACATAATCGCCAGGGTGTAGCGGAACAGTGGCGAGAAATCGCCCTGATGGATTTCAGTCAACGGCACACGCACCCAGATGTCTGGCGACAACCAGGTTTTCAGCCAGACCACGGGGGAATTCTTGTTAACCTCGACACGGACATCGGTCGGGCCACCCAGCTGTTGCGCCATCTGCTCGCTAAGGAATTCGTAATGCTGTGCCCAGCGCAGGCCACTCTCTTCTGCCGCTGCGTTGGTGTACAACGAAATACCCAGTTCACGATAAATTTCACGCCGGAAGGCAGGTGGCACTTCCAGTTGCGTGCCATCTTCCAGCTGCAGTCGATCGGTCATCAACATACGCACTTCGTAAGCGAGGACTTTATTGAACTGCTGCAAACTTGGAAGAATGGCGAAATTCAACACCACCAGATAGGTCGTTACCAGGCTGACGAACAGCAAGGTAACGATCAATAACAGGGTGCGGGCAAACGAACTGCGAGGAGAGAAGCGCAATCGCCTCATGCTTTACTGCCGTCCGGAACGAAGACGTAGCCAAGACCCCAAACGGTCTGGATGTAGCGTGGATGCGCCGGATCTTCTTCTACCATGCGGCGCAGACGGGAAATCTGCACGTCGATAGAACGTTCCATTGCACTGTATTCACGACCACGCGCCAGGTTCATCAGCTTATCGCGTGATAACGGTTCGCGCGGATGGCTCACCAGTGCTTTCAGCACTGCAAACTCACCGCTGGTCAGCGGCATTGGCTCATCTTCACGGAACATTTCACGCGTGCCGAGGTTCAATTTGAACTTACCGAAGGCGATAACCGCTTCTTCCTGTGAAGGCGCACCTGGCAATTCATTGGCCTGACGGCGCAGCACGGCACGAATACGGGCCAGCAGTTCACGTGGGTTAAACGGCTTCGGAATGTAATCATCAGCGCCGATTTCCAGCCCAACGATACGATCCACTTCTTCGCCTTTTGCCGTCACCATAATGATCGGCATCGGGTTGCTCTGGCTGCGCAAACGGCGGCAAATGGACAAGCCATCTTCGCCTGGCAACATCAGATCCAGCACCATTAAATGGAATGATTCACGAGTTAGCAGACGATCCATCTGCTCGGCGTTGGCGACACTGCGCACCTGAAAGCCCTGCTCGGTGAGATAGCGTTCGAGCAGTGCGCGCAAACGCATATCATCATCGACGACCAGAATTTTGTAGTTCTCTTGCATTGTTCAACTCCCAAAGGCGCCATTGCCTGAGTCAATATTGTGTAAAAAAGATGCCTGCATGTGACAGTTATTAATGGTTTATATTCTAGCCGAAATTGTTACAAAGCATATTAAACAGCAGCTTATATTTAATTTAAGCCCTGAAATGCGCGTTGTCTCCCGCTTTTTATCGGGGCTTTCCAGCCGCTTAGCGCTAATCCGAAAATTTACGCGGTTTTCTTTTCGAAAATGGATCACTGGGCCGAAGACCGCTGGTTATCACAGCATTTGGGGCCATTTGGCTTAAGTCGACAGGCCAGAATCATTCGATGGGCGATCATTCGCAGCATAATATCTGGCTCTTTTCGTTTTCAGTGCTCATCTGCTCTCGGAACAATACGCATCTCGCGCCAGATAATGCCAGTGTTAAATAAAGTCTGATTAATCAGACAGTAATCAGCACTTTCTTCCTGCACAACGATCTCAGAAACTGCAAGGGTTCCTGCTGATATTGCGCATCTTTGGAGAGAAAAAAATGAAAAAAACTGCGGTCTTGCTGAGTGTACTGGTGCTGGTCAGCCTTTCTCAGGCTCATGCGGCCACCAGCGCGGGTGAAGCGGCGGGAGCCGAGGCCTCCACTACCGCCAAAGGCAATTCAGACGCGATGGGTGTGGGTGCCGTGGGTGCACTGTTAGGGGTGGCACTGGCAACCATGGGCGGCGGTGACAAAGGCACCAGCAGCACATCGACCACCACCGCGACAACGCCAGGCAAATAATCCAAATCTTTCAGGCGCGGCAATGCTGCGGCGCTCCCCCCTTCTACGCCAGCCCATTTCGCCACCGGAGAATAAGTTGCACCCAAGGCTTTTTTACCCAAGCCATTATTCTCCGCCTCTTTTTTACTCTGGGTTCTTCACATACTCGATGCAGTTAACAAACCAGACTTTCTGTCCTTCCGGCGTATTCACCACGACTTCGTCATCCACCTCTTTTTTGATCAGCGCACGGGCCATCGGTGAATCAATGGAGATGTAATCCTTAACCGCATCGCCATAGATTTCATCCGGCCCCACAATGCGGAATCGCTTTGCATCACCCTGTTCATTTTCCACCTCAACCCAGGCACCAAAGAACACCTTTCCTTCCTGTTGCGGCGCATAATCGACAATTTTCAGATCGGCGAGGCATTTGCGCAGATAGCGCACACGGCGGTCTATCTGCCGCAACAGGCGCTTGTTGTAGGTGTAATCGGCGTTTTCTGAACGATCACCAAGGCTGGCCGCCCAGGAGACAATTTTGGTGATTTCCGGACGCTTCTCGTTCCACAAATGGTCGTGTTCGGCACGTAATTTGTTATAGCCTTCGCGGGTAATCAGTTGGGTTTTCATGACGTCTACTCGTGATAACAAGGTATCGTTACTGCAAAGAGACCAACAATAAGCGACTGCTTTGCTCTCAGCAAGGTGTGCACAGCGATGTGCGCGCTGCATTCAGAAAAAGACGGATTCACCTGTCCCCGGCTGGCAATTTGCCGCCCCAATCCGTATAACTGTCCCCTGTTTTCCAACCCTGTGTAAGCATTGTTAATGATGATGAAAGATTCACTGAGCCAGATTATCGCAAGTGAGCTGAAGGCTCGCGCCGACCAGGTTGACGCCGCTGTAAGCTTGCTGGATGAAGGGAACACCGTGCCGTTTATCGCACGTTATCGTAAGGAAGTGACCGGTGGGCTGGATGATACCCAGTTGCGTCAGCTGGAGAGCCGCCTTGGCTATCTGCGTGAGCTGGAAGATCGCCGCCAGTCAATTCTGAAATCCATCGACGAGCAGGGCAAACTCACCCCAGAACTCGCCACGGCCATCAATGGCACGCTGAACAAAACTGAATTGGAAGATCTGTATCTGCCTTATAAGCAGAAACGTCGCACGCGTGGGCAGATCGCCATCGAAGCGGGCCTGGAGCCACTGGCTGAAACGCTATGGAGCGATCCTTCTCAGGAACCCGAGTCATTGGCTGCAAGCTATGTGAATGCGGATAAAGGCGTCGCCGATGTGCGCGCAGCGCTGGATGGCGCACGTTATATCCTGATGGAACGTTTTGCCGAAGACGCCACGCTGCTGGCAAAAGTGCGTGATTATTTGTGGAAAAACGCGCATCTGGTAGCGCGTGTGGTGGAAGGTAAAGAGGAAGAAGGCGCGAAATTCCGCGACTACTTCGATCACCACGAACCTCTCAGTACCGTTCCTTCTCACCGTGCGCTAGCGATGTTCCGTGGTCGCAATGAAGGCGTGCTGCAACTCTCTCTGAACGCCGATCCACAATTCGAAGAAGCGCCGCGCGAAAGCCACGGTGAAACGCTGATCGCCGATCACCTGCAACTGCGTCTGAACAATGCTCCGGCAGACAGCTGGCGTAAAGCGGTGGTGAGCTGGACCTGGCGCATCAAAGTGCTGCTGCATCTCGAAACCGAACTGATGGGCACCATTCGCGAACGCGCAGAAGATGAAGCGATTAACGTATTCGCCCGCAACCTGCACGATTTGTTGATGGCGGCTCCGGCAGGCATGCGCGCCACCATGGGCCTCGATCCTGGCCTGCGTACCGGCGTGAAAGTCGCCGTGGTGGATGCCACCGGCAAACTGGTGGCACATGACACCATCTATCCGCACACCGGGCAGGTGGCGAAAGCCGCATCGGTTGTGGCAGCACTGTGCATCCAATACCAGGTGGAGTTGGTGGCGATTGGTAACGGTACCGCTTCACGTGAAACCGAGCGTTTCTTCCTCGACGTGCAGAAGCAGTTCTCGCAGATCAACGCGCAGAAAGTGATTGTCAGTGAGGCTGGTGCATCGGTCTACTCCGCATCGGAACTGGCCGCGCTGGAATTCCCGGATCTGGATGTTTCCATTCGCGGCGCCGTCTCCATAGCGCGTCGCTTGCAGGATCCGCTGGCCGAGCTGGTGAAAATCGATCCGAAATCCATCGGTGTCGGCCAGTATCAGCATGATGTGAGCCAAAGCCAACTGGCGAAGAAGCTGGATGCGGTGGTGGAAGACTGCGTAAACGCCGTCGGCGTGGATCTGAATACCGCTTCAGTCGCCTTGCTGACGCGCGTGGCAGGCTTAACCCGCATGATGGCGCAGAACATTGTCACCTGGCGTGATGAGAACGGCCGCTTCCAGAATCGCCAGCAGTTGCTGAAAGTCAGCCGTCTTGGGCCAAAAGCTTACGAGCAGTGCGCCGGCTTCCTGCGCATCAATCACGGCGATAACCCGCTGGATGCCTCCACCGTGCACCCGGAAGCTTACCCGCTGGTCGAACGTATTCTGGCCGCGACTGAACAGGCGCTGAGCGAACTGATGGGCAACCCGGGTGGGTTACGAGATCTTAACGCGCGCGACTTCACCGACGAGCGTTTTGGTCTGCCAACCGTCACCGACATCATGAAAGAGCTGGAGAAACCGGGGCGCGATCCCCGTCCGGAGTTCAAAACCGCGCAGTTTGCCGAAGGCGTGGAAACGCTGAACGACCTGCTGCCGGGCATGATTCTGGAAGGCGCGGTCACCAACGTCACCAACTTTGGTGCTTTCGTGGATATCGGCGTGCATCAGGATGGTCTGGTGCACATCTCTTCACTGTCAGACAAGTTCGTCGAAGATCCCCATCAGGTGGTGAAAGCGGGCGATATCGTCAAAGTGAAGGTGATGGAAGTGGATATGCAGCGTAAGCGCATCGCCCTCACCATGCGTCTTGACGAACAGCCCGGCGAGAGCAATGCGCGCGGCGGCAATAATCGCAGCAGCGGCAAAGAGAATGCACGTCCCGCCGCTAACAGCAAAGGACGCGGTAAACCTGCCAATGCACCTGCAGGTAACAGCGCGATGGGTGATGCGCTGGCAGCAGCATTTGGCAAAAAACGCTAACGCCCAGCCCTGAATAACGCGCGGAGACAGCTTCGCTCCGCGCGTACACATTTGATAAATCCCCTCATCCGTCTACGCTGAAAAAATCCGTGTGAAAAAATGACCTTCCGCGTGGCCCAACGATCTGATGGACATAATCAACGCCCTACTTGATGAGATTTACGAAGGCCGCTTCCCCGTCGCCGCACGTGAGCGTCTGCTTTCCCACATTCGTGCAGCGCACGATACCGCTAAACTGCCGCGCAAAGCCCACTGGGACGAGAAGGATGTGGTGCTGATCAGCTACGCCGATCAGTTCCGTGAACCCGATCAGCCCACGCTCGCCAGCTTCTCGCACTTCTATCAGCAGCATCTGCAATCCACTTTCAACCTGGTGCATTTGCTGCCGTTCTTTCCCTATTCTTCCGACGATGGCTTCTCCGTGATTGATTATCACCAGGTGAATCCTCTCTGTGGCGAGTGGCAGCATATTGCGGCGCTGCACAGTGAAACCCGGTTGATGTTCGATTTTGTCTGTAATCATATGTCGGCGCACAGCCAATGGTTCCGCCACTTTTTGGCGCAGGATCCTGGCTGGGATGACTTCTTTATCAGCATGCCACCGGCCACCGATCTCAGCGCCGTGACGCGCCCTCGTACCTCGCCATTACTGACGCCGTTTGAGATGGCTGATGGTGAAACGCGCTTTATCTGGACCACCTTTAGCGCCGACCAAATCGACCTTAACTTTGCCAATCCTGACGTGCTGATTCGCATGGTGGGCGTATTGCTGGATTACCTGAACAAGGGCGCCGATTATGTTCGTCTCGATGCGGTGGGGTATATGTGGAAGACGCCGGGTACAAATTGCATTCACCTGCCGAAAACCCACCAGCTGGTGAAGCTGTTTCGCGCCATTTCCAACGAAGTGGCACCGGGCACAGTGATCGTCACCGAAACTAATGTGCCGCATAAAGACAACATCAGCTATTTTGGTAACGGGCACGATGAAGCGCAGATGGTGTATCAGTTTTCACTGCCGCCGCTGGTGCTCCATGCCATTCATTCAGGATCCGCACGCGCGCTGCGTCAATGGGCCAGCACGCTGGGCACCGGTAACGGCACCACCACGTTCTTCAACTTCCTTGCCTCGCACGATGGCATTGGCCTCAATCCTGCGCGCGGTATTTTGTCTGAAGTGGAGATCGTAGCACTGGTGCGAGATTTGGCGCTGGAAGGGGCGTTGGTGTCTTATAAAAACAATCCCGATGGCACCACCAGCCCTTACGAAATTAACGTCACCTATTTCGATGCTCTCAACCAGCAGAATGATGACGATGACACGCGTCTGCGCCGATTCCTGCTGGCACACGCCATTCTGCTCGCCTTTCCGGGCGTGCCGGCGATCTATATCCAAAGCATTCTGGGATCGCGCAACGACAATGAAGGCGTGCGCGCGGCAGGACACAACCGCGCCATCAATCGCCAGAAATACAGTTTGCGTGAAATGGAACAGTGGATCAGCGGCGATGACCCATTGCGTCAGCAGGTGTATGAACGACTCAGCGCATTGATCCAGCTGCGCACCCGCCAGAGCGCGTTCCATCCGGATAATGCGATGACGCTGCTGGAGAGTGAAAATACCCTGCTGATGTTGCGGCGACATCCGTCAGGCAGTGAAGAGGGCTTATTGTGCGTGTTTAATCTCAGCAGCCGGGAAGTGACCACGCATCTGCCGCAGGCGCGACATTATCAGGATGTGATCAGTGGCGAGAAAATCGATGGCAGCCAGCCAATGACGCTGGCTGCGTGGCAATTTATGTGGTTGCGTGGCTGATTATTTGTAAACATCCGCCGTGGCGCTGAACTTGCCATGTTCGCGGCCCGCAATCACCAGAAAGTATTTGCCGCCTTTCTCATCGGCCGCTTTGGAGAGTTCGCGCTTCGCATCCATCGGTGAGGTGGTCTCCGCCGTGGTGGTCACCGTACCGATTTTCTCCAGATTCATTTTCTGCACTTCTTCTTTAGTCACTTCCTTTGCGGCGAACGCTGAAAACGACACCGCACTCATCACCAGAGAAGCCACAGCCAATTTCATCATCTTCATAGCATTACCCTCATCCATTTTTTGCATTATTGGGATGTCAGCGGCCGCGAAGCACAACAGGCGAGATAGCAAAAGAACACACCGCGAAGCAGCTCAGCTCACGTCAAAAGTATTACCGCTGGTGAAAGAATTTCCACTGCCGCAACAGATTTAACAGGTAACCGCTTGGATGAACTCGATAATATGCTGGCAAAATGTGTCAGGATGCGAGACAAATGGCGCATGCGCCGCTTTTTCCATCACAATTGAAGGTGAACGCGGTAACGCTTCATCCAACTGCTTTGCAATTCGACGTGGTACTAATCCATCCAGCGATCCATACAAACGCATCAAGGGCATTGCCAACTGCGGCAGCTGCGCGCGCAGATCCACTTCGCGCAATATCTCCAGTCCACCTTCCAGCACCGCGACCGAAGGCATTGGCTGCGATAGCACCACATCTTTGAGCTGACGTGCATCCTGGCGCGCATTTTCCGTACCCATGGTTTGCAAGGCCAGGAAACGTTCTACGGTGCGCTGGAAATCATTGCTCAGCTGCTGCTGGAAGCTCTCCAGCGTCTCAGGCTTGATGCCCGGCCAATCCTCGTGCGCGGTAAAACAGGGCGACGACGCCACGCTAATCAGCGCGGTGACACGTTCAGGCTGCATCAGTGCAATCTGGCTGGCAACCAGTCCCCCCAGCGACCAACCGAGCAACACTGCACGCTCAGGAAGTTGCGGAAGCAGCTGTTGAGCCATGTCGGCTAAGGTCAGTGCACCAAATCCCTGGCTGCGGCCAAAGCCGGGCAGATCCACCAGGTGCAGACGAAAATGCGGGCTGAGTCGTGGAACAATGTTCTGCCACACTTCGGCATTCAATCCCCAGCCGTGCAGCAGCACAAGATCGCGATCGCCTGTGCCTGTGGTGTGCCAGTAAAGCGAACTCATCGGTTACACTCCCGAAAAGTGAAAAGAGGCCGCTATGCTATCAATCCCTGCCCTGTGTTGGCTATGCCGCCTGCCATTACAGATTGCCAGACACGGGCTATGCAGCCGCTGTGCGCAACAAATCCCGGCGCTGCCCGCGATCTGCCCCTGCTGTGCACTGCCGGCCAGCGGCACCCGATTGTGCGGCCGCTGTCTGCGTTGTCCACCGCCGTGGCACAGCCTGACTTGCGTGAGTGATTACCTGCCGCCGCTGAGCGATTGGGTCATCCAGCTGAAATTTTCTCGGGCAACCGCACTCAGAGTGATGCTGGCACGACTCCTTTTGTTAAAATTGTTAAACAGTCGCCGCGATAACCTTACGCCGCGCATCGATTTGGTGTTGAGTGTGCCGTTACATCGGCGTCGTGCCTGGCAGCGTGGCTATAATCAGGCTGAGCTGCTGGCAAAACCGCTGGCACACTGGCTAGGTTGTGAATATCGTGCGGAGGTGCGCCGCAGACGGCGGGGCTTGGTCCAGCATGCGTTGCGCGCTTCGGCGCGGAAAAAGAATCTGCGCGGGGCCTTTTCCCTTGAAATGCCAGTGCGCGGACGCCATATCCTGCTCATCGACGATGTGGTTACCACCGGAAGCACGGTGGCAGAAATCAGCCGCATTTTGCTGGCGCAAGGCGCGGCCAGCGTGCATATTGGCTGCCTGTGCCGTACCTTGTAGAGCGGCGGCGTTGGGCGTAATATAACCAAGTAATTTAGTCAACTATTGAGCAATCGCCATGATCGTTATTACTGATGCTGCGCAAGAGCACTTCTCAAAATTGCTGTCAAAACAAGAAGATGGCACACAAATTCGCGTATTCGTCATTAATCCGGGTACGCCAACCGCGGAATGCGGTGTTTCTTACTGCCCACCCGATGCAGTAGAAGCCACTGATACTGAAATGAAGTTCGAAAAGCTGTCAGCCTATGTTGATGAGTTGAGCGCGCCTTATCTGGAAGATGCTGAGATCGATTTTGTCACCGATAACCTCGGTTCCCAGCTGACGCTGAAAGCGCCAAACGCCAAGATGCGTAAAGTGTCTGATGATGCGCCAATGGTTGAGCGCGTGGAGTATCTGCTGCAAGCGCAGATCAACCCACAGCTGGCGGGTCACGGTGGTCGTGTATCCCTGATGGAAATCACCGATGACGGTTACGCGATTCTGCAGTTTGGCGGCGGCTGTAACGGCTGTTCAATGATCGACGTCACGCTGAAAGATGGCATCGAGAAAGAGTTGCTGGCAGCGTTCCCTGAGCTGAAAGGTGTGCGTGACCTCACTGAACACCAGCGCGGCGAGCACTCTTACTATTGATTTTCTTGCGGCAGCGCACCCGCGCTGCCGCAGATTTCTACCTCGCTTTGCGTCCGTCATTCACCGCTTTCAGAACTTGCTTCACGGCTTTGTCGGCAAACATCTCTTCCAGCGTGACACATAACTTGCGCTGCCAGTTGGGATACTCATCCACTGTGCCAGGCACGTTGACCGGCATTGTCATGCCGAGCCAATCTTCCGGCTGCAATCCCAGTAATGCGCTCTCCGTGCGGGCCAGGTAACGGTGCATCGCCACATTGATCGCCGGCGTCAGCGGTTGCTTCAACGCAGGTTGACGACTGCGAGCTGGCATGGCCCCCGCCTGCTGTAAGGCGTCCAGCAAAGCCTGCTTTTGTGCTGTGCGCTGTTGTTGCAGGGAGTGCAGCACGCTATCGCGATACATGCCAAGCTTTTCACCCAATGCCAAATCTTCCGCCTGCCAGAATCCGCTCAACGTGGGCAAATCATGAGTACTGGCACTGGCAATCGACTGTCGAGGATAAGCCGCAGGCTGGCGGTAGCGGCCATCGCGCTCCTGTTCGAAGAACAGCACTTTCCACGAGAAAATGCCGTGGCTGCGCATCATGCGAACGATGATCGGCGGCACAATGCCCAGATCCTCGCCGATCACCATGCAGCAATGGCGCTGACTTTCCAGCGCCAGAATCGCCATCAAATCGTCCACCGGATATGACACATAGGCGCCTTTGTCTGCTGTCTCGCCATACGGAATCCACCACAGCCGCAATAACGCCATCACGTGATCGATACGCAACGCGCCACAATCACGCATATTGGCGCGCAATAAATCGATAAAAGGCTGATAGCCGCGCGCGCGCATCTCATGCGGATCAAGCGGCGGCAACGCCCAGTTTTGCCCCAATGGCCCCAGGCGATCCGGCGGTGCCCCCACCGAAGCCCCCAGCTTATACAATTGCGGGTCCTGCCAGGTTTCTGCGCTGTGCTGCGCCACACCGACCGCCAAATCCCGGTACAATCCCACCGTCATGCCGAGCTGCTGGCTACGCTGCCAGCAGGCGGCAAATTGCTGCTGCGCCAGCCACTGCAACCAACACCAGAATTGAATCTCGTCCTCATGTGCAGCACACCACTGCTGAACTTCTGGCTGATGGGCATTGCGCCAGGTTTCCGGCCACGATGCCCACCCCCACTCCTTCTCCTGCTGAGCGCTGCGTTCTGCCAGAATGCCGTCAAACGCCGCCTGATAGCGCAGATGATCGCCGCCCTCGGCGACAAATTGCAGGAATTCCTGCTCAGGCTGATAATGCTGCCAGGACAGGCGTAGCGCGGTGATTTTCAACTCAGCCACCGCTCGATAATCGACATAGTCAGTGGCGCGAGCGGCTTGCACAGCCTTGCGCGTTTTGGCGAGTTTCCACCAGCGCTGTGCTTCAGCGCTTTGAGCGAATGCCGCCACCTGATTAACGTCGATATACAGCATATTCAGCCAGCGACGCGAGGTGGGGCTATAAGGGCTGGCGTGGTCAGGCTGCGCAGGATAAAGCGCGTGTAGCGGGTTGAGGCCAACAAAATCGCCTCCGTGAGCGGCGATCTGCTCCAGCATTTGCGCAAGATCGCCAAAATCACCGATCCCCCAATTGCGGTCGGATCGCAGCGTATAAAGCTGTACCAGCGCTCCCCAGCGTTTGTCGCCTTGCGCTAGCGGTTCGGATAAATAGCAGCGACGTGGCGCGATAATAATGCGCGAGTGCCACTGCTGACGTCCTTGCCGCAAGGTCAAACGGTGATAACCCTGCGCCAGACGCGGCGGCAACGCGAAGGCTTCCCCCGCCTGTAGCGTGCCGCTGTAAGTTTTGCCGTGTTCGGTTTCAAACTGCCAGCTAAACTCGCCTTTGCCCTGCGGGCAACACTGACGCGGACGGCGCGGAGTGAAAACCAGCACCGGTGGCAGTGGTGGCGTTTTACCTTCCGGCGTATTCATCACCGCCAGCAGTGCACGTTTGGTGTCGTCGCTAATGCGCACCCGCTCACCGTTCGCATTGGTAAAATCTACCGCAATACCCGCTTCCTGCGCGGCCTGATCCAGTTTGCTTAACGTCATCACGTCTCCTTAGGTGCAGTGCGTATCAATACGTATCCGACGAAAACCTTATCGAAACCATGTCGAGCGGCCATCAATAGCGAGCTGGAAATCAGCGCACGGCCTGCCAGATGCGTTGCTGGTAATCGCGAATCGAACGATCGGAACTGAATCGCCCGGTGCGCGCGGTGTTGAGAATCGCCGCTTTAGTCCAGGCTTCCGGGTTCTTCCACAAGGCTTCAACCTGTTGCTGCGCGTCGAGATACGCCTCGAAATCGGCCAGCACCAGCCAGGGATCGCCACCTTTGGTCAGGCTGGTGAGCAGCATATCGAATGCCTGCTTATCACCTTCGCTGAACTTGCCCTTCTCCAGATCTTTCAACAATCCATCCAGATACTTATTTTGCTTGCGCAGTTTTTTCGGGCTGTAACCGTTGGCTTTGAGCGCCTTAACCTCATCCACGGTATTGCCGAAGATAAAGATGTTCTTCTCGCCCACCGCTTCGGCGATTTCGACGTTCGCACCATCCAGCGTGCCAATGGTCAGCGCGCCGTTCAGCGCCAGCTTCATATTCCCGGTGCCGGAAGCTTCATAACCGGCAGTCGAGATTTGCTCCGAGAGATCGGCTGCCGGAATCATCAACTCGGCGGCGGTAATGCGATAGTCAGGGATAAACACGACTTTTAACCGATCGCCGACTTTCGGGTCGTTATTGATCACCTCGGCCACTTTGTTAATGGCGTAGATGATGTTCTTGGCAAGGTAGTAGCCCGGCGCGGCCTTGGCACCGAACAGGAATACGCGCGGCACAAAGTCGGGGTTATCAGGATTGTCCCGCAGCTGACGATAGCAGTGCAGCATATGCAGCAGGCTGAGGTGCTGACGTTTGTACTCGTGTAGCCGCTTAATCTGCACATCGAACAGCGCATCAGGATTCACATCAATGCCGGTCACGCGTTTGATGTATACGGTCAGGCGCAGCTTGTTCTGCTGCTTGATGGTGCGGAACTGCTGACGGAAAGCTTTTTTACGCGCATAGGGCGCCAGCCACTCCAGCGCATCCAGATCGTTGGCCCACTCCACCTGCAACGTTTCATCAATCAGGTTCGACAGCAATGGATTGCACTGCTTCAACCAGCGGCGCGGCGTGATGCCATTGGTCACATTATGGAATTTGTTTGGCCACAGAAGGTGGTATTCCGGGAACAGATCCTTCACCACCAGCTCAGAGTGCAGCGCAGCCACGCCATTCACGGCAAAGCAACTCACCACACACAGGTTCGCCATACGCACCTGTCCATCAGCCACCACCGCCAGCTTTTGCCATGTCGCGCTATCGCCGGGCCACTGCTTCTTGACGATTTTTTTCAGACGCTGGTTAATTTCGCGGATGATTAGCATATGGCGCGGCAGCAGATCGCGCACCAGCGACTCATCCCAACGCTCCAGCGCTTCCGGCATCAAGGTGTGATTGGTATAGGCGAAAACGCGGCTGGTGATGTGCCAGGCTTCATCCCAACTCAACTGATGCTCATCCAGCAGGATACGCAGCATCTCCGGGATGGCGATAGTGGGATGCGTGTCGTTGAGCTGGATGACTTCAAAATCGGGCAAGGTGTGGATCGAGCGCCCGGCAAGATGGTGGCGGCGCAGAATATCGCCCACCGCACACGCGCACTGGAAATATTGCTGCATCAGGCGCAGGCGTTTACCTTCTGCGTGATTATCATTGGGATACAGCACCTTGGTGAGTTTGTCAGCATCAATGCCGGGCTGTTCGGCCTGCAGGAACTTGCCATCATTGAACAGGGTGAGATCGAACGGGTGCACGCTGGTGGCTTGCCACAAACGTAACGGCAGCGTCACACCATTACGGTAGCCGACCACCGGCAAATCCCAGGCTTCACCTTTAAGCTGAAATTTAGGTCGCCACTGTAGCGAGCCATCGCTGTTTTTCTTCACTTTGCCGCCGATGCCAACCTGCACATCCTGTGCGGCGTTATGGCGAAACCACGGATAACTGTTGCGCTGCCAGTCGTCTGGCGCCTCTTTTTGCTGGCCATCGTCAAAGGTCTGGCGGAACAAACCGTACTGATAATTAAGGCCATGTCCCATCGCGGCCTGCCCGACAGTGGCCATCGAGTCCATGTAACACGCGGCCAGGCGCCCCAATCCACCGTTGCCAAGCGCCGGATCCACCTCTTCCTCCAGCAACTCACTGAGTTCTACCTGATGCGCGGCCAGCGCTTCCTTCACCTCGTCGTACCAACCCAGATTCAGCAAGTTGTTGCCGGTCAGGCGGCCGATAAGAAACTCCATCGACAGATAGTTCACATGGCGTTGGCCTGCGCGCGGTGTGGCGGGCGGCTGCGTGGCGAGCATCTCGGTCAGCACACGGCTTAATGCCTGCCACCACTGATGCGGTGTCATTTGCTGTGCGGAGGTGAGTCCAAGGTGCTGCCATTGGCGGGTAAGTGCGGCGTCGAAACGTGTTTTATTAAATTTTTGCTGCGACATATCAATCCCTTCGAGTCCGTTAACGGTAAAGATGGGCGAGCGCATAACCAGAAAGGATAAGTAAAGCCGGGGGCGAAGAAAAAAGCGACAGGGAAATGCGGATGGAGGGAAAAAAAGTGGATTTACGCGTGGCGCGCAACCTGATGCCATTCTGCGGGCGGCATAGCAACCGCCCCGACAGGATGGATTAGCAGAGTTCGAGATGGACTTCGTGTTGCTCAATCACCTTCAGCACGCTGGCAGGCGGCGTCTGATCGGTATACATGTAGTCAATCAGGCTCATATTCCCCAGGTTCACCATCGCATTACGGCCAAATTTCGAATGGTCCACCACCAACATCACGCAGCGTGAGTTTTCGATTATCGCGCGTTTGGTGCGGACTTCGTGGTAATCGAACTCCAGCAGTGAGCCATCCATATCGATGCCGCTGATGCCGAGAATGCCGTAATCGAGGCGAAACTGGGAGATGAAATCCAGCGTCGCTTCACCCATGATGCCGCCATCCCGCGTACGCACTTCGCCGCCAGCGATGATGACGCGGAAATCCGGCTTCGCCATCAGCAAAATCGCCACATTGAGGTTGTTGGTCACCACGCGCAGATTGTTGTGATTCAGCAACGCATGCGCCACCGCTTCCGGCGTAGTGCCGATATCGATAAACAACGTGGCACCATCCGGGATCTGGCTCGCCACACGCTCGGCGATGCGCGCTTTTTCCGCTGACCACATCATTTTGCGGTCCTGCCATGCGGTGTTTTCAGAGCTGGAAGGCAGCGCCGCGCCGCCGTGATGACGCTGAATTTTATTCTGATCGGCCAGATCGTTCAGGTCACGCCGAATGGTTTGCGGGCTCACCTCAAAGTGATCCACCAGCTCTTCCGTACTGACATATCCCTGGCGTCGCACCAAATCGATAATGGCGTCATGACGTTGCGTCTGCTTCACATCTCTCTCCTCGGCTCAGAGCCGTTTTCTTTTTATACCTGCTACCGACGAGCCACATTGCGCGTATCGACAAACGCCATGGCCAGGCCGACCAGCAAGCCGGTGACATGTGCAGCGTTAGCAATCGACAGCCCAAAAGCGCCGTACCAGCCAATAATCAGCCATACAATAGCGAAGCCCATCAGACCACGCTCCAGATAAATGCCACTTTCGGGATCGCGCTCGCCACGCAGCCAGCAATAACCCATCAGCGCATACACCACGCCCGATAGTCCGCCGAACAGCACACCGCTGAATTTGGCCTGCATCCAGCCGCTCAACAGCGCGGAAATGAGCATAATCACAAACAGCTTACCGCTGCCAATACGCTTTTCCACTGCGCCACCGAGATACCACCACCACATCAGATTGAACAGGATGTGCAGCAGTGAGAAGTGCAACAACGCATGGCTAAACCAGCGCCACACCTGGAAATACTGTGAGGAGTCAGCAGGCCACGCCAGCCAATCCAGCGCCACATCATCGCCAACAATCTGCATCATGATAAACACCGCCACGCAGGCGATCATGATCGTCATGGTGAGCGGACCTGCGCGTTCACGAATATTCGCCCAGATATTGCTGCGCTCGTAGCGCAAGCCACTCTCGGTACTGCCGGTGTGCCAACTGGCCGCCTGATAACGCGGATGGTTGGGATCGCGAATGAACTGTGCGAGTTCGTTTTCAACCATTGAAAGCTGCGTTTCGTCATCCAGCATAATGACATAGTGGCTTTCGCGCTCAATACGCAGCGTGACGCCACGTGTGGCCATATAGTCCACAAATGCCTGTGCCATGCGGGGATGGTTAAACTGGGTAATGCGCATCGTGCGTGCTCTCCTTCCTTTTAGGGATCGGCTCAGACGCTGCCAGTCGCAACCTGCGCTGGAAACGCATTACGCCAGGCGTCGAAACCACCATCAATGCTATAGGCAGCGCTGAAACCCTGCCCTAACAGGAACTGTGCTGCACCTTTGCTGCTGTTGCCGTGATAGCACATCACCAGCACCGGCAGCTCATGATTCGCCTGCGCGATAAAGTCCGCCAGATTGTCGTTCGACAGATGTAACGAGCCTGTCGCGTGGCCCATGGCATAGCTTTGTGGGTCGCGAATGTCCACCAGCTGCGCGCCTTGTGCCAGGTGCTCGTTAGCCTGCTGAACCGAAATACATTCGAAGTTTTCCATGGTGTCTCTCATAAGGTCGTCACAATTAGCGCCTAGTTTAACCTGAGAATCCGTCGCGATAACCTGACAAAAGTTATGGCTATGGATTTTTTTTCCTGCAGGAATGTTAGCTATATCACGCAAAAATGTTTTTATTGAGTTAAGCGCTGGCATCAATGTTGGTTTCCGATTATCATTACGCTCGAAAACGAACATTTTAGAACTATTCCGAACATCGGAGGAGATGACGTGGAAACCAAAGACCTGATCGTGATCGGCGGCGGCATTAACGGAGCCGGCATTGCAGTGGACGCTGCAGGACGCGGACTGTCAGTGCTGATGCTGGAGGCGCGGGATTTGGCCTGTGCAACCTCCTCCAACAGCTCTAAATTAATCCACGGTGGCCTGCGCTACCTGGAACATTACGAATTCCGTCTGGTGGGCGAAGCGCTGGCTGAACGTGAAGTGCTGCTGAAAATGGCACCGCACATTGCCTTCCCAATGCGCTTCCGCTTGCCACATCGCCCGCATCTGCGTCCGGCGTGGATGATTCGCCTTGGCCTGTTTATGTACGACCGTCTGGGTAAACGCACCACTTTACCGGGCAGTAAAGGCCTGCGTTTTGGCGCGGAATCGGCCCTTAAGCCTGAGATCACGCGCGGATTCGAATATTCTGACTGCTGGGTGGATGATGCGCGTATGGTCGTGCTCAACGCGCAGGAAGTGGTGAAACAGGGCGGCGAAGTGCGCACCCGCACCCGCGTGACCCGTGCATGGCGTGAGAGTGGCCTGTGGATGGTGGAAGCGGAAGATATTGATACCGGCAAAACCTTCACGTGGCGTGCCAAAGGCCTGGTCAATGCCGCTGGACCTTGGGTAAAAGAATTCTTTGATGATGGCCTGAAGCTGAAATCGCCGTACGGTATTCGCCTGATCAAAGGCAGCCACATTGTGGTGCCGCGCGTACACCGTGAAAAGCAGGCTTATATCCTGCAGAACGAAGATAACCGTATCGTGTTTGTGATTCCGTGGATGGACGAGTTCTCTATCATCGGTACGACGGATGTGGAGTACAAAGGCGATCCGAAAGACGTGAAGATCGATGACAACGAAATCAGCTATCTGCTGAAAGTGTTTAACGGACACTTCAAACAGCAGCTGAGCAAAGATGACATCGTCTGGACTTATTCTGGTGTGCGTCCGCTGTGTGATGACGAATCGGATTCACCGCAGGCCATCACCCGTGATTACACGCTGGATGTGCATGACGACAATGGCCAGGCGCCGCTGCTGTCGGTATTTGGCGGTAAGCTCACCACCTATCTTAAGCTGGCAGAGCACGCGCTGGAAAAACTGGCGAAGTACTATCCCAACGCCGGTCCAGCCTGGACTAAATCAGCAGTACTGCCAGGCGGTGATTTCTCTGGCACCCGTGAAGATTACGCCGCAGGTCTGCGTCGTCGTTATCCGTTTATCAGCGAAGGCATGGCGCGCCACTTTGCCCGTACCTACGGTAGCCGCACCGAAGAACTGCTGGCAGGCGCAAGCAGTCTGGCGGATCTGGGCGAGAACTTCGGTCACGAGTTTTATGAAGCTGAATTGCGCTACCTGGTGAAAAATGAATGGGTGCGCGAACTGGATGACGCAATCTGGCGTCGTACCAAACAAGGTATGTGGCTGACAGAAGCCGAGCAGGCACGCATTCGTGAGTGGCTGGCGGTCAACGGTCAGAAACCGGCGCTGTCGCTGGCTTCATAATCCAGGCCAAATAGAAAGGCCGTTATCCTGTAAGGGATAACGGCCTTTTTTATTGTGTCTGATGGTCAAAAGAGCGCGATAAATCGCGCATCATTGAACTTATAAGCCGGTATTCTCGCGAATATATTTACGCGCTTTCACCGCATATTCGAACGGATTGGCCAGCGCCGGATCCTGCTCCGCTTCCACCACCATCCAGCCTTTGTAACCGTAATCGTCGAGGATTTTGAACACCGGTTTGAAATCAATCACGCCGTCGCCCGGCACGGTGAAGGTGCCTTTCTTCACGCCATCGAGGAATGACAGTGATTTTTCACGCACTTCAGCCACCACGCTGTCACGCACATCTTTCAGGTGCACGTGGAAAATACGTGGCAGATATTTGGTCAGCACATCCAGCATCGCCTGCTGTGAGCCTTCGGAGTAGTAGATGTGGCCAGTGTCATACAGCAGGCCGACATTCTGATTGGTTGATTCCATAAAGCGATCGATTTCCGCTGGGGTCTGAATGCCGGTCCCCATGTGATGGTGCAGCGTTACGCGCATGCCCTTCTTCGCCGCGATCTCAGCCAACTCGTTGTAGCCTTCCGCTGTCAGACGCCACTCTTCATCGGTGAAGATCGGCTTCTGCTCCAGCACTGCCAGCGTGGTGCCCTGAATGCTTTTACTCTGCTCAGAGCAACCAATCACGCGCGCGCCCATGGCGTGCAGGAAGTTCATGTGCTGGGTGAACTCGTCGATGGTTTTCGCCTTGTCGCCGTTGGCGAAGAAGGTGCTGAACCAGGCATTGCAGATCTGAATACCGCGAATTTCCAGCATCGGTTTCAGCACTGCCGGATCTTTCGGATATTTGCTGCCGACTTCACTGCCGGTAAAGCCTGCCAGCGCCATTTCACTGACGGTCTGCTGGAAGGTGTTTTCGCTGCCCAGTTCTGGCATGTCATCGTTGGTCCAGCCGATTGGCGCAATCGCCAGTTTTACATTGTCTTTGTTCATTTCAATTCCCTGATTCTGAGAGAGAAGTGTTAGCGCACAGGCTCAGTTATTTGGCGTAAAAGTCTGGACGCGCTGGCATGGTCACCGGCTCGATAGCGCCGCTATTCTGGGCTTTATGGCAGGCATCCGCCGCAACGGAGGCAGCAAAACCATCCCAGGCGGAAGGCCCGGTCAACTTGCCCGCTGTGGCGTCATTGATGAAAGCTTGCAGCTCAACGTCGTAAGCCTCGATAAAACGGTCTTTCCAGTCAGTGAGCAGCGCATTGCCGAGACGCGCGTTTTTACGCATCTGAATAGATGAAGGCTCAGGCAGTTTGGCAATGCCCTCTTCGCCCACCACTTCACACTGAATGTCGTAGCCGTATGCGCAGTTCACGAAGATCTCGACATCAATACGAATGCCCTTCTGGGTTTCGAACAGCACGATTTGCGGATCTTTCAATTTGGCATGGCTCTTCGAGGTGGAACGCGGGAACACCACCTGCACCGATTTATAATCGTCTTCGGTCAACCAGCGCAGCACGTCCAGCTCGTGAATCAGGGTGTTGGTGATTGCCATATCGGTGGTGTAATTTTCCCCCACGCTCTGGTTGCGGTGCGCACAGTGCAGCATCAGCGGCTCGCCGATTTCACCGTCAGTGATCACTTTCTTCAACGCGCGATAGCCTGAATCGTACGGACGCATAAAGCCCACCTGCACCAGGCGTTTACCGTGTTTGATTTCGGCATCAACGATGCGACGGCAGCCTTCGGCGCTCATCGCCAGCGGCTTCTCGCAGAACACGGGCTTGCCAGCAGCAATGGCGGCAAGGGTGAATTCTTCGTGGGTCGGATCCCATGATGTCACCAGAATGGCATCCACCTCCGGCGAGTTAATCACCTGATGACCATCCTGATACACCTCAGCTTCGATATTCAAACGCTGCAGCGCCGCGCGGGCCCCTTCCACGTTGATATCTGAAACCGCCACCACTTTCGCGCCCTGCAACACATTGTTGCAGCGACGAATGTGATCCTGACCAATTGCACCGGTACCAATTACACCGAGTTTGAGCGTCATAATTACACCTGTAGAGTCGGATAAGTATGCCCTTCATATTTCAAGATGCAGGTGCGTTGGCTGCTCTCGTTGGCCGCCTTCCTGATTCTCGAATTATTTGGGGGACATAGGGTTAAACAAGGCCGGCGAACGCCGGCCTAAAAAGGGTGTTAGTACTTACGTGCTTGTTCGATATGCACGTTAAGTTTGTCGGCCACTTCCTGCGTGCGTTCAGACGTTGAAGTCTGAGCCACACCAACGTGCCACCAGCTGAAATATTTGTGAATCATGGTTTTTGGCAGCACTTTGATGTCGAACAGCACTGAAACGGTCTGTTTCTGCGCGTCAATCAGTGCAGCTTCCAACTGTTCCAGCGTGGTAATGCGATAGGTTTTGCAACCGTAACCGCCCGCAATCGCCGCGAAATCGACCGGAATAAAGCCGCCATCCAGCTTGCCGCCTTCCGGGTTGCGGAAACGGAACTCGGTGGTGAAGCTGTCCATGCCGTGTTCCATCTGTAGGTTGTTAATACAGCCGTTGGTCATGTTATCCAGCAGCACCACGTTGATTTTCGCGCCTTCCTGAATCGAGGTGACCAGCTCGGAGTGCAACATCATGAACGAGCCATCTCCTACCATCACATAGACTTCACGCTGCGGCTGGGCCAGCTTCACGCCCAACGCGGCATTGACTTCGTAGCCCATACAGGAATAGCCGTATTCAACGTGGTACGAGTTGTAATCTTTGGTGCGCCACATGCGTTGCAGGTCGCCCGGCAGACTGCCCGCTGCCGCGACAATCACTGCATCCTTTGGGAGCTGCTCGTTTAAGGTGCCCAGCACGCTGCTCTGCGTCAGCACTGACTGCGTCAGGCGCTCAAACTCAGTAAACAGCGCTTCACGGTCAATGTGATCGGCGATTTCGGGAATAAAATCGTCGGTGTTATAAGTGGCGGCATACACACGCTGCGTCTCTTTCAGTAGCTTGCTTTGTGCCTGCTCAACCTGACCGCCCCAGTGGTTCTCAAAGCCTTTCAGTCCGCTTTCCAGTGCGGTCAAACCTTCGCGAGCATCCGCTAACAGCTGCACTGCATCGAGCTTGTAGCTGTCGAAATTGCTGACGTTGATGTTGAGGTAGCTCACTTCAGGATTCTGGAAAATCCATTTCGAAGCGGTGGTGAAATCGGTGTAGCGCGTGCCGATCCCGATCACCAGGTCGGCTTCTTTCGCCAACAGGTTAGCTGCCAGGCAGCCCGTTTCGCCGACGCCACCCACATTCAGCGGATGATCAGAAACAATGGTGCCTTTACCGGCCTGTGTTTCCGCAAACGGAATGTTAAAGCGTTCCGCGAATTTCAGCAGCGCGGCACCGGCATCGGAATATTTCAGACCGCCACCCACGATAATCAGCGGCTTGTGTTTACGCGCAATCAGCGACAGCGCATCTTCCAACTGAGCAGCTGTCGGCAGACGGCGATCCAGACGGTGCACACGTTTCTGGAAGAAATATTCCGGGAAGTCCCAGGCCTCACCCTGCACGTCTTGCGGCAGCGCGATGGTCACGGCACCGGTTTCCGCCGGATCGGTCAGCACACGCAAGGCATTAATACAGGCAGTCATCAGCTGTTCAGGACGGCTAACGCGGTCCCAGTATTTGCTCACCGCGCGGAAGGCATCATTGGTACTGATGCTGAGATCGTGGCTCTGCTCGATCTGCTGCAAAACGGGATCGGGCTGACGCGTGGCGAACACATCGCCCGGCAGCAGCAGTAAAGGAATGCGGTTCGCGGTCGCCGTAGCAGCTGCGGTGATCATGTTCGCCGCGCCCGGTCCCACTGAAGAGGTACAGGCAATAATCTGACGACGCAGCGACTGCTTGGCGAAACCAATCGCCGCATGCGCCATGCCCTGTTCATTACGACCCTGATGCACCACCAGATCGCCGCTGTCCTGCTCCAGCGCTTGCCCCAGTCCCAGCACGTTACCGTGGCCAAAAATGGCAAAAATGCCTTTCACAAATTTGGTTTCAACGCCGTCAACGTTCAGATACTGGTTATCAAGAAATTTCACCAGCGCCTGTGCCGTGGTAAGTCTGATTGTGCCCATATGCTTCTTCCTTTACATGCTGGTACCTGACGTGAGGTACAACGCGGTTCGGGTTTTCGCTGCCGTGACGGCACCCGCGGATAAGTGAAACGTGTGGCGATTATAAACAAATATTTTTTTCATTAAACGTAATTACAGAAGAAACATTTCATTTTGCGATGGAGATCAAATTCAGCGATGAAACGTTGCCAGCGAAGGCCGTTGCAGGGGAAAAAGTGAAATGACAAAATAGCATTTTAACAAGATAGCGAAATTTCATTTCACTTCAGTAGCTTCCTTTATTCACAGCTATTTTCCTGCGACCTGGCTCACAAGCCATAGCATCAGTGAAACCCATGCTAAACAGCATGCCGTGATAGCGCATCGTGCAGAGTTTTACCTCGGTCACAAAATCGCGATGGATGTTTCATTTCATATTGTATTTGGAATTTTTATTCCTCATACTGCCACCATAGCCAATCAGGCACCTTGAGAACCCGGAAGCATAGCGCTTGATGTTGGGCGTTTTCGCCCCAGTGTCTGCTTATCACAGAAGGAAACCACAGGTATGAGTACACAACAGAAGCGGCTTGATGTGATTTGTATCGGACGCATCGCCGTCGACCTCTACGGTCAGCAAATCGGATCACGTCTGGAAGATATGACCAGCTTTAATAAATATCTGGGCGGTTCTTCCGGTAACGTGGCCTATGGAACAGCCATTCAGGGCCTGAAATCAGCCATGCTGGCGCGCGTAGGGGATGAACATAACGGCCGCTTTCTGCGAGAAGAATTGCAGCGCGTGGGTTGTAACACCGATGGGCTGATCACCGATAAAAACCGCCTGACCGGTCTGGTGATCCTCGGTATTAAAGATGAGGATACCTTCCCACTGATCTTCTACCGCGACAACTGTGCCGATATGGGCCTGGTGCCGGATGACATTAAAGAGGAATTCATCACCTCTTCTCGCGCTGTCGCGGTCACCGGTACGCATCTTTCACATCCGCAAACCCGCGCGGCAGTACTGAAAGCGTTGGATATCGCCAAGCGAAATGGTCTGCGCACCGCACTGGATATCGATTATCGTCCGGTGCTGTGGGGGCTGACGTCACTGGGCGATGGCGAAACGCGTTTCGTTGAATCCGGTGAAGTCACGAAACAATTGCAGGAAGTGCTGCACTATTTCGATTTGGTGGTAGGAACGGAAGAAGAGTTCCACATTGCCGGCGGCAGTACGGATACGCTGACAGCACTGAAAAATGTGCGCCAGGCAAGTAAAGCCACGTTGGTCTGTAAACGTGGACCGCTGGGGTGCGTGGTGTTTGAAGGTGATATCCCGGACAGCTGGGAGCAGACAAAATTGCAAACCGGCGTTCGCGTTGAAGTCCTGAACGTGCTGGGTGCAGGCGATGCCTTTATGTCTGGCCTGCTGCGCGGCTGGCTGAATGATGAAAGCTGGGAACAGGCTTGCCGCTACGCCAACGCCTGTGGTGCGCTGGTGGTCTCACGCCATGGTTGCGCGCCAGCGATGCCAACCAAAGAAGAGCTGGACGATTTCCTCGCTCGCGACAAAGACGTAAAACGCCCGGATCTGGATGCGCGTCTCAACCAGCTGCACCGCGTCACCACGCGTAAACAGCAGTGGCCAGAACTCAACGTGTTCGCGTTCGACCATCGCAAACAGCTGGCCGATATGGCCCGTGAAGCAGGCGTCAGTGAAGATAAGATCCCACAGTTGAAACTGCTGCTATTGCAGGCGGCGCAGGAAGCGGCCAACGAAGCAGGCTTAAATGAGAAGAGTGGGATTCTGGCGGATACCACCTACGGCCAGAAAGCACTGAACGCGATTACCGGTAAAAACTGGTGGATTGGCCGTCCGATCGAACTGCCAAGCTCGCGTCCCCTGCGTCTGGAGCACGGTAACATCGGCTCGCAACTGGTCGACTGGCCAGCAGAGCACGTGGTGAAATGCCTGGTGTTCTACCATCCGCACGACAGCGCCGAGCTGCGTAAAGAGCAGGATGAACTGGTACTTGATGTGTGGAACGGCTGTAACAAGAGCGGGCATGAGCTGCTGCTGGAACTGATTCTGCCGGAGAGCAATCCGGACCGTAATGAATCGTACTATTACGACATGCTGAGCCACTTCTATAGCCTGGGCATTCAGCCGGACTGGTGGAAACTGCCACCGCTGTCGGCAGAGAGCTGGCAGGCTATCAGCGGGTTGATCGAACAGAACGATCCCCACTGCCGCGGCATTCTGCTGCTCGGCCTTGATGCGCCGGAAGAGACGCTGAAAGCCGGTTTCGCCGCTGCAGCGCAGGCACCGTGGGTCAAAGGCTTCGCCGTCGGCCGTACCATCTTCGGTCAACCGTCACGTCAGTGGCTCAACGGCGAGCTGGATGACAAAGCGCTGATTGAAACGGTGAAAGGCAACTATCTGCGACTGATTGGTTACTGGCGCGCCGCGCGTGGCTGATTGGCGTTAAAGCAGTACCAAAGCGGCTCATAAGGGCCGCTTTTTTTATGGGCATCAGCACTGCCGCTAATCACTTCTTTTTGTGAGGCATTTCATAAACCGATGAAATAAGCGTCACGATAGCGTCAAACAAATGAAATTTTCCATCCATCTGGTACTATAGCGCTCATTATCCAGCCATATTTTCATTTTTTGACGGGCCGAAGTCATGACCAACAATCCAACCCAATTAACCTTGTTACAGGACGATATCCGTCGTCGCTATGAGACGCTGAGTAAACGCCTGAAGCAGGTGGCTCGTTATATTCTTGATAACAGCAACAGCATTGCATTCGATACCGTGGCTTCCATCGCGCAACAGGCCGATGTGCCGCCCTCCACGCTGATCCGCTTTGCCAACGCCTTTGGTTTCAGCGGTTTCAACGAAATGAAACAGGTTTTCCGTCAGCACCTGATGGAAGAAACCGTGAACTACACCGAGCGTGCTCGCCTGTTCCGCCAGACTGCCACTGATGACAGCGCCAGCTCGCCTGAAAGCCCGGTAGAAATCCTCAACGTCTTTACTATGGTGAACAGCCAGGCATTGCAGCAGTTAGCGATGCAGGTCAATCCGGACCAGCTGAACAAAGCGGTGAAGATGCTGGATGAAGCGGAGAATATCTACATCATTGGCCTGCGTCGTTCATTCAGCGTTGCGTCCTATCTGGTGTATGCGCTGCGCCATCTGGAGCGTCGTGCATTCCTGATCGACGGCCTCGGCGGCATGTTCACCGAGCAGTTGAGCATGGTGAATCCCAAAGATGTGGTGATTGCCATTAGCTACTCGCCGTATGCGCGTGAAGCGGTTGAGCTGGTTGAGTTGGGTGCCAAGCGCGGCGCACATCTGATTGCTATTACCGACAGCCAGGTGAGCCCACTGGCCGCCTTCAGCGATGTGTGCTTTGTGGTGCGCGAAGCGCAGGTGGATGGCTTCCGTTCGCAGGTTGCCTCCCTCTGCCTGGCACAGACGCTGGCGGTTTCATTAGCGCTCAATAATACCGGCACCGGCGAATAACTTCGCCAGATGTTGTACATCAAAAAGGGCAGCCATTTGGCTGCCCTTTTTACATTTGTCATTCATATCTTGCGGTGTGCTGCCAGATGCACATCACTGTGCACCCAACGACAAGCGTATCGCTAGTCGGTAGCGTCGCCATTATGGCGACCTGCGACTTTATTTGCTGCGCGGGTACTTATCGCTGTTCACCCAGGCGTGGTCTTTCTCCCAGGTGAACTTCCACAAACGCACCGGACCGGCCATCACGTTCAGATAGTAATTGTCGTAACCCGCAATGGTGGCCACCGGATGGTAGCCACGCGGGACGGTCACCACATCGCGGTTATACGGCGCCATGCACTCGTCAAGTGAACGGTCGTCGGTATACACGCGCTGCATCGCGAAGCCTGGCTCAGGATCGAAACGGTGATAGTAGGTCTCTTCCAGATAGGTCTCATCCGGACTGGTTTTCTGGTCGTGCTTATGGCTGGGGTACGAACTGGTCGCACCCTCGTCGGTATACACTTCCACCACCAGCAGGCTGTCCGCTTCTTTGTTGTCCGGCAAAATGTTGTGCACCAGACGCTGGTTGCGTCCTTTACCACGCTGCTCCACACCCACATCTTCCGGCGCAATCAGGCGCGCAGGCAAGTTGCCACTGCTGGGTGCATTACACACCGCCAGCTCCAGATCGCTATCGGCGTAGACTTCTACTTCATCATCGTGCGGCACATACACCGAGTACGGTGGAATACGCTCGAACGGTGACAGGCGCTTACCCAGGTTCGGGAACTCCGCGTTGCGGGTTTTTACCGAGGCAAACCCCGCCACCAGCACCAGACACAGTTCTTTATCGCCGCTGCTGAGCTTTAGGCTCTGGCCCTTCTTCAGCAGGTAGGCATCAAAGCCGACGTACTCCCAGCCCGCACTTTCTGGCGTGACGTGCTGGATACGACCATTACTGTCTGGCTGCTGCGCTTTCGAAATCAAAGACATCATCGATCTCCTAAGTTAAGCGAGATTAGCCCAGCGTTGGCATGCTGAACTCTGAAACAGTCTGCTGACCGCTCGGCCAGCGCACGGTGGCGGTTTTCATGCGGGTGTAGAAACGCACACCGTCTGGACCGTGCACGTTCAGCGCACCAAACACCGAACGCTTCCAGCCACCGAAGCTGTGGAACGCCATTGGCACTGGCACCGGCACGTTAACACCCACCATGCCCGCTTCCACGTTCTGCACAAACTCACGCGCGGTGTGGCCGTTGCTGGTGAAGATGGCGCTGCCGTTACCGAATTCATGGCTGTTGACCAGCTTCAGTGCACTGTCAAAATCAGTAGAACGCATGATGCTCAATACCGGTCCGAAGATCTCTTCACGCCAGATCACCATGTCCGGGGTCACGTTATCAAACAGGGTGCCGCCCACGTAATAACCCTCTTCATGGCCTGCGACTTTTACGCCACGACCATCCACCACCAGTTTTGCGCCCTCGGCTTCACCTTTGTCGATGTAGCCCAGGACTTTCTTCTGATGCGCGGCAGAAACCACCGGGCCCATTTCGTTCACTTCAGCACCTTTTTGGATACCGGGGCCGATGCGCAGCGCTTTGATCAGCGGCGTCAGACGCGCAATCAGTTTGTCAGCAGTATCATTGCCCACTGCAACAACCACAGGCAGCGCCATGCAACGCTCACCGGCAGAACCAAACGCGCCGCCCATGATGGCATTCACGGTGGCATCCAGATCGGCATCAGGCATTACGATGGCGTGGTTTTTCGCCGCACCAAACGCCTGCACACGTTTGCCGTGGGCGCTGGCGGTTTTATAGATGTGCTCGGCCACGCCGGAAGAACCGACGAAGCTCACTGCGGCAATACGCGGATCTTTGTACAGCTGCTCAGCATCTTCGTTAGAGGAGTGCACCACGTTGAACACGCCATCCGGCAGTCCCGCTTCTTTCAGCAGTTCAGCCATACGCACAGAGGCTGATGGATCCAGCGCCGGTGGCTTCAGGATAAAGGTGTTACCGCACGCCAGGGCGATAGGGAACATCCACAGTGGCACCATCGCCGGGAAGTTGAATGGCGTGATACCCGCCACCACACCAACCGGCTGCATCAGCGAGTAGCTATCCACGCCGGTGCCGACGCTTGGTGAGTTTTCACCTTTGATCAGATGCGGGATTCCGCAGGCAAACTCGATCACTTCGATACCGCGCGTCAGCTCACCCAACGCATCCGACCACACTTTACCGTGCTCAGACACGATCAGCGCAGCCAGTTCGTCACGGTGTTTTTCCATCAGTGCTTTGAAGTTGAACATCACACGGGCACGACGCAGCGGCGCTGTTTTCGACCATTCAGGGAACGCGGCATGGGCGATTTCGATCGCTTTTTCCACTTCAGCAGCGGTGCTCTGCGTGAGTTCACGCGCGACCTTGCCGGTGGCTGGATCGTATACCGGGATGGTTTCATTGCTGGCGCTGTGGGTAATCTTGCCGCCGATAAAGTTTCCTACGATAGTCATGTCGTTGCCTCTTTGATGTGAAGTTCCCTGCAGGCAGTCGGTTATCACTGCAACGCCACCTGACCAGGCAATACGAAAAGCGTGCTATGAAGCTATTACAATGAAATAAATTTTTCAAATACTTCTTTTTGGAAAATTTCCTTTTAGCGGCATGGATCGCATTTTTCCCGCCTTCCCTGCAGCAAGGCCGCAAACCTCGCTCGATCGGCGCCCTGCCTCTCTTGCCGACACGCAATCATAACCCTTTGTGACCACACAATTTCCACTGAGATCACGCCAGCATGATGTTACGCGAAACGAAACATGAAATTTTTGCGAGGAAGATCCAATATCTGATATTTCATAATTCACTAACAATGAAATAAATGTTTTCTTTGCAGCATCTGAACCGTATCCTATTACAGGAGCCACACATGGCCATCGATCCAACCCGTTTCTGTATCAACCGTAAAATTGCGCCCGCGCTCTCACTTGAAGCCTTTTTCCAGTTAGTTCAGCGACTGGGTTTGAGCAAAGTGGAACTGCGTAACGATATGCCGGGCGGCAAGGTCACCGATGGTCTGAGCGCATCGCAGCTGCGATCGCTGGCGGATAAGTATCACATCGAGATAGAGACCATTAACGCGCTTTATCCGTTTAACCGCCCTGATGACACGCTGTTGAGCAAAGCCGAAGCGATGTTGCAAGAAGCGAAAGCCATTGGTGCCAAAGCGCTGGTGATGTGCCCATTGAACGAGGGTATTGCCATCGCACCAGAGAAAACGCTGGAGGCGTTGCAGATCCTGGCACCGCGCTTCGCTGAATACGGTATTCAGGGGCTGGTTGAGCCACTGGGCTTCCCGGTGAGTTCACTGCGCTCTGCGGTGCAGACGCAAAAGCTGATTAAGCAGGCGGGCGTGCCGTTTAAATTGCTGTTGGATACCTTCCATCATCACCTTTACGAGAACGCCGAGCAGGAGTTCCCGCAGGAGATTGAGGTGAACCAGATTGGCTTAGTGCATCTCTCAGGCGTGGAAGATACCCGCCCAACGGCGGCACTGACGGATGAAGAGCGCATTATGCTGAGCGACCGCGATGTGCTGAACAGCGTGGCGCAAGTGAAGCGTCTGGAGATGCTCGGCTATAAGGGCATTTACGCCTTTGAGCCATTCTCCTCGGAGCTGGAGAAGTGGGGCGCGAAAGAGATTGAGCGCGAGATTCGCCAGAGTATTGAGTTGCTGCAAGCCTGATTTATAACGGCGGCCGAGGGTGTGTGCCGCCGTTTCCCCTACCCTTATCTGTGTCCATAACAAGACACACTTTGTTAGTGTTGGCCTCGGTCGGAGGCCCTTTTTTCCATCCTCGTCATATTTTACGTCATAGCTGCGTTGGCCGCGTTTGTGCGCCCCAGTCACTTACGGACGTAAGCTCCTGAGGACTTACAAACTTGCCGCCTTGCTCTGACGTAAACTATTTAGAGGATGCCTGAGCGATTGAAGACCCTGTTTAGATGCGCCTGAGCGATTGGGATGAATGATGTGAGGGTGCTTTATTCATAGAAGTCAGGCATTTTCTTTGATTTCCACAGCCGCTTCTTGTGGCTGCCGCTTCATCATGCGTAGCGTGCAGAACAGCGCCAGACATACCAGCAGCGCGGTGAGCAGATAGACCAGCGACACCCCGGCGTAACTCATGATAAAACCCGCAATCGGTCCGGTGATACCTAGCGACAAATCCATAAACGCCGTGTAGGTCGCCAGCGCGCTGCCCTGATTCTGCTGGGGCACCACTTTCACCGCCACCACACCAATCGCCGGGAACACCAGCGAGAAACCTGCACCGGTCAGAAACGCCCCCATTTTCGCCATCCACGGATCGAACGATCCCGCCACCAGAAACAGTCCGACCGCTTCAACGGCAAAACAGATGCTGGCGACGCGCAAGCCACCGAGCTTATTAATCGCGTTGGGGAACAGCAGACGCGTACCGACAAAGGCGGCGCTGAACATCGTTAAGGCAAAGGCGGCACCATCCCAGCCCTTATCCTGATAGAACAGGGTGATAAAGGTAGCGATCACGCCAAAACCTGCCGATCCCATCGCCAGAATCAGGCCGAAGCCGTAGATTTTTCCCAGCACATCGCGGAACGGTAGCGGTTTGGCTTTGCTGCCTTTCACTGGCGCACGCGGCAGCGCCAGCGCAATCGCCAGCACGCAGATGGTGATAATAATGCCCGAAAGCAGCAGTAAACCGCCGCTGCGGAAAATCACCACACCGAGCGGCGCACCGATCGCCATCGCGCCGTAGGTGACAATACCGTTCCAGGAAATCACCCGGCCAATATGCAGCGACCCAACGCGCGCCACACCCCACAGTGACGTGCCGGTGCCCGAGAAACTTTGCCCCACGCCCAGTATCACGCGCCCCAGACACAGCAAAATCAGACTGAGCACGCCCTGCCCTTCAGTCAGTGCCGAGAGCAAAATACAGATGCCGCTGATCAGGCAACCCACCAGCCCCAGCACCACCACTTTCTTTGGCCCCCACATGTCTGCATAGCGACCCGCATGCGGACGGCTTAATAGCGTGGCGATGTACTGCAGGCTGATCACGACCCCAGCCCAAAAGGCGCTGTAGCCCAATCCGTCATGGACAAAGCCCGGCAGCACCGCCAACGGCAGGCCAATCGTGAGATAGCTGGCGAAGTTGAACTTCACAATGGAGAGGATCAGAAGATTCAGGCGAAGTCGGCCGTGTTCAGGGGCCGCGGCAGGCTGGTCAGGCATGAGTGATTGCGCTCGTGGGTGACTAAATATTTGTATAGAAGGCTAACTATACGCCTTTTCCTGCGTACTGCATCCGGTGATCGCCCTAATTTGTGGTCATCATTTCGTCATATCGCCCACTTACACTCGCGCCCATCAAATCCCAAAGAGGATACACAATCTGATGCTGCTCCTGATTTGCTGTCAGGCGCGCGTGCCACAGTGCCACTCCTTTGCCGGAGGTGGCCAGTGACGCATGCCGTGCCTATCGAACTGAAAAATCTCAGATGGTCAGTGAACAATCTGACGATTCTGCACGATCTGTCCCTGACGATTCCCGCAGGCGAAATCCTTGCGCTACTCGGCCCGAGCGGCTGTGGCAAAAGCACGCTGCTGAAACTACTGGCGGGCCTGCTGCAACCCACGGCAGGCGAGTTGTGGATTGGCGATCGCTGCGCTGCCTCCGCGCGTCATTGCGATGCGCCGGAGTTGCGCAACCTCGGCATGGTTTTCCAGGATTACGCTCTGTGGCCGCATATGACCGTGGCACAAAACGTGGCGTTTCCGCTGCGCATGCGCGGTGTGAAAAAAGCGGCTGCACGTGAACAGGCCGATGCGGCGCTGGCGCAGGTCGGCCTGGCTGATTTTGGCGATCGCAAACCGGCGTTGCTCTCTGGCGGACAGCAGCAGCGCGTCGCCCTCGCCCGCGCTTTGGTCGCTAAACCGGCGATTTTGTTGTTCGACGAACCGCTCTCCAATCTTGACCGCGACCTGCGTGAAACCCTGCTGCACACCATGGCGGATTTACTGCGCAGCGCGGGCATTACCGCTGTTTATGTCACGCATGACCGCGAGGAAGCCAACACGCTCGCCGACCGCATTATTCACCTGGCACAGGGCCAGATTATTTCCGTTACTCACCTCTCAGGGGACCGCAATGCCATCTCTCAAGTCAGTTAAAACAGGAGCCATCAGCGCGATGATTTTGACCTCCGCTATGATGATCAACGATGCCCAGGCACTGACGGTGTACACCGCCGGTCCGGGTTCGCTATCAAAAAGTCTGGCCACCGGATTCGAAAAGCAAACCGGTATTAAAGTGAATATCTTCCAGGCCACCACCGGCAAAGTGATGGCGCGTCTGGAAGCCGAACAGGCTAATCCGCAAGCCGATGTGCTGATCTCTGCCTCATGGGATACCGCTGAAGATCTGCAACATCGTGGCTGGCTGTTGCCGTACGAAAGCGCCAATGCCGCTAAAGTGCCGGATCAGTTCAAAACGGCCAACTACGTGGCACAGGGCATTTCCGCGCTCGGCATCGTGTGGAACACCAAGAGCGGCACGCCAGAGCCAAAAACCTGGCAGGATCTGACTGCATCCGCGTTTAAAGACAAAGTCACCACCCCCGATCCGGCACTCTCTGGTGCTTCACTCGATCTGCTGATTGGCCTGCAAAATAGCGAAGGTGAAAAAGCCTGGCAGCTGTTTGACCAGTTAAAAGCCAACGGCATGGTGATGAGCGGCCCGAATGCCCAGGCGGTGACGCCAGTATTGCAGGGTGCGAAAGCGGCGGTGTTTGGTGCAGTGGATTACGTCACCTATAACAACATTGCGCAGGGGGAAAGCGTCAAAGTGATCTTCCCGGAAAACGGCACCGTGGTGGCCCCGCGTCCGATGATGATTCTGAAAAGCAGCCAACATGCCGATGATGCGAAGAAGTTCGTCGATTATGTGCTGTCGGATGAAGGCCAGGAGCAGGTCGCGAAGGCCTGGTTGATGCCTGCACGTACCGACATCAAAGCCCAGCGTCCGCTGTTCACCGAGATCAAACTGCTGCCCGCCAATAGCGATGGCAGCATCGAGCGCTCGGCGGTGCTGAAGCGCTTTGGCGCTCTGTTCGGACAGTAAATGATGTCGCGTGCCCTGAATGGATTGATTCTGCTGGCGCTGATGCTGCTGGTGGCACTGCCGCTGCTGTTTATCGTGCTACAGGCACTGTTTCCACAGCTTGGCGAGGGGAACTGGAGTGGGGCTTTCAGCGCGTTACCGGCGCTGTTTGAAGATCCCCAGCTGGTTCCGATGTGGCTGGGCACGCTGAAAATCGGCGGCGGCGTGGCGCTGTGCAGTTTGCTGCTGGGCTTACCGCTCGGCGCACTGCGCGGCCTGTTCCGTCTGCCGGGGGCGGCAATGTGGGATCTGCTGTTTCTGATCCCCTTCCTCACCCCGCCCTATATCGTGGCGCTGTCATGGACGCTGGCACTGCAACGCAACGGCTATCTGCAACAACTCACTGGCTTCAACCTTGATAGCCTGCTGTTTAGCAGCACCGGCATGACGCTGGTGATGACGCTGAATATCTTCCCGGTGGTCTACTTTGCGGTATCGCGTTCGCTGATGGCGAGCGGTCAACGCCTCGCCTGGGTGGCTCGCGTGCACGGCGCATCAGCCTGGCGCGCTTTTGCCCAGATCACATTGCCGCTGACACTGCCAGCGTTAGCCGGTGGCGTGCTGCTGGCATTCACGCTGGCGATTGAAGAGTACGGCGTGCCTGCGGCGCTCGGCACTCAGGCGCATCTGACGTTGATGACGGTAGGTATCGAAACCAAACTGGCGGACTGGCCAATCGATTTACCGGGCGCGGCATCGCTCTCGTTGATGCTGAGCCTGGTGGCGCTCACCGCCTGGTTCCTGCAACGCAAACTGACCGGCAGCAGCGATGTCACGGCCGTTAACGGCAAACCGGTGGTGCAGGAGCTTGCCGAGGGCGGGCGCTGGCTGCCGCTGATGTTGCTGCCGTTTATCCTCACCGTTTTACTCGCCGTGGTACTGCCGCTGGGCGCAATGACGCTGAGTGGATTACTGAATACCCTTTCCGGCGGCCTGCATCTGGATAACCTGACGCTGCGCCACTTCGGCGCGCTATTTAGTCAGCAAGGGGATGCGTTAGCGGCCTTCTCCACCAGCATTGGGCTGGCGCTGGGCGCAGCACTGCTTACTGGGCTGCTCGGTTTCCTGATTGCCTGGCGCGTGTCAGAAGGAAAAACGCGCCTGCTGGCGATGATGGATGGCCTGGCGCTGCTGCCTGCCGCCATGCCCGGCGTGGTGGTCGGCGTCGGGTTGATTCTGCTGTGGAACCGCGGCTTCTGGCCGGTTTCCCCTTACAACACAATGTTTATTCTGCTGCTTTCCTACAGCTGCCTGCTCCTGCCGTGGCCGGTACGCTATGTCAGCAGTGCGCTACGCCAACTGGCCCCCACGCTGGAACCGGCGGCGCGCGTGCACGGCGCGTCACGCTTACAGGCGCTGCGCCTGATCGTCCTGCCGCTGGTCGCACCGAGTCTGCTGGCCGCGATGATGATGGTGTTTGCCGTGGCATCACGCGAACTGGTGACCTCGCTGCTGCTGGCACCCGCCGGGACGCAAACCGTGGCGATTTTTATCTGGCGTCAGTTCGAGCAAGGTTCCGTGGGTCAAGGGATGGCGATGGCCACCGTGACACTGCTTGCCAGCCTCACCCTGATGCTGGGCGCCACAGCGCTAATGCAACGTCAGGGGAAATAACACACTGACGTTTCGCTTATTCCTAAATAAACAATCACTTACTTTCGTTCAACTACACTCTCCTGAGCCATTGATGACTCAGGAGAGTAAATGAACAACCTGCCCCAGGAAAAAATTGGCCAGAACATGCTGGTCAAAATGGCGATGCTGGTGATTATTCTGGCGGGCATCCGTGCTGCGTCAGAAATTCTGGTGCCCTTCCTGCTCGCCAGCTTTCTGGCGATTGTGCTGAATCCACTGGTCACCCTGCTGATGCGTCGAGGCGTGCCACGTGGTCTGGCCATCACTGCGGTGATCAGCGTGATATTTATCGTCATCCTGTTGTTGGTTGGCGTGATGGCCAGTTCGGCCAGTGACTTCAGCGACACCTATCCGCAAATCCGCAGCATGCTGGAACAAAAGCTCGGCGTGGTGCAGCACTTTGCCGCTCGCTTTCATATCAATGTCTCAACGGAAGCCTTAGCTGCCCGGCTCGACCCGAATGTGATGATGGATCTGGCCACCACGCTGCTGAAACAGTTTTCCGGTGCCATGACCAACGTGCTGCTGCTGATCCTCACCGTGGTGTTTATGCTGTTCGAAGTGCGCCATCTGCCCTACAAAATGCGCAACGCGATGATCAATCCGCAAATCCGCATTGCGGGGTTACACCGCGCATTCAAAGGCGTGACCCACTACCTGGCGCTAAAGACCCTGGTCAGCGTCATCACCGGGCTCGCGGTATGGCTGGTGCTGGAATTGATCGGCGTGAAATTCGCGCTGTTCTGGGGCGTGGTGGCGTTTATCCTCAACTTCGTGCCCAATATCGGCCCCATCATCGCCGGCATCCCGCCGTTTATTCAGGCTCTGGTGTTAAATGGCGTCTACGATGCGCTGTTCGTGGTCGCGCTGTTCAGTGCGATTCATATGGTGTTTGGCAATATGCTGGAGCCAAAGCTGATGGGGCGCGGATTGGGGCTCTCGACGCTGGTGGTGTTTCTGTCGCTGATATTCTGGGGCTGGCTGTTGGGGCCGGTGGGCATGCTGCTGTCAGTACCACTGACCAGCGTCACTAAGATATTGATGGAGACCACGCCGGGTGGCAGCCGACTGGCGATTATGTTAGGCAACGGCCGACCGGGATCGCGTCCACGTTAATAGCCAGGGGTTTGCACCGCTACAGCATGTGCACATCAGCGTCGCGGCGAGAGGCTTCGCGCAGGTTGATGTGCACATAAGTGTAACGGCGCGATTATTGCGCAGGATTGGCGATTATTGAGTAAAGACGCTGTTATCGGTAATCGCCTGCACATCGACTTTGTTCGGCAAAATCTTCAGCTCGCTAAACAGATTTGACACCTTCTGCACTTTCGCCACATCTTCTGCCGTTACACCCCGAACGCCGTGTGAAATGCGCGGCGTAATTTTCTGCGCATCTTCCGGCGAGAGACGTGTTAACTGGGCATAGACTGCGTTGTACTGCTGCGGGTGCTCCAGTGCCCATTCGCGGGCTTTGGCTAAACGATGGGTGAAATCGACAATCGCCGCCCGCTTAGCGGGATCGTCCAGCGAACTCTGCGTGGCAGTGACAAACGACAGTGCCGTGGTTAACCCTTTGCCATCGCGCAGCAGGCGTGCACCGTGCTGTTCAGCAATCCCCAGATAGGGATCAAACGTGGCCCAGGCGGCAATCTGCCCGGAATTAAACGCTGCACTGGCATCGGTTGGCAAAACAAACCGCACCGGCACCGTATCGCGTTTGACCTGCGCTTCTTCCAGCGCTTCATACAACAGATGCTGCGAAATGCTGCCGCGCGCCGATGACACCACCACTTCTTTTCCGGCCAGATCTTTTACGCTGTGGATTGGCGAATCCGCCGGAACGATCAATCCGTTCGAACCGGCATCGCCGACGTTGGTGGCGATGATCTTCAACGGTACGCCACCGGACGCCGCCATCAATACCGGCAAATCTCCGGCGTAGGAGGTATCGACCGCCCCCGCACGCTGTGCTTCAAACAGCGGTGCCGCCCCCTGGAAATTCGCCCAGCGATATTGATAGGGCGCATCTTTCATGACATCGGCGGCCTCAATCAGCGAACGCAAATTGCGCGCCTGATCGCCCAGCACCAGAGTGACTTTGCTCAAATCAGGTGCCGCCTGACTACTAAACGCCGCGCACAGCAACAGCGTCGAAACTACCAGTTTCAGCCATTTCATAAGGGATTCTCAGAGTGCGTTGCGGTTGAGCTGGCAGATGTAGGCATCCCAGTGCAGCTGATATTTGTGGTTACGGATGCTGTTGTCGAAGGCTTGCGCCGCTTTCTCGGATACCTCATCAGGCAGGATGATCAAATCCGCACCGCCCGACTGAGCCGCTAGTTGCGCCTGGCAAGCACGCTCCAGGTAGTAAAGGTTATAGAACGCTTCTTCAATACTGCCGCCGCAGGTCAGCAGGCCGTGATTGCGCAGGATTAGCGCATTAAGATCGCCGAGATCGGCCACAATGCGTTGCTGCTCATCAAGATCCAGCGCAATGCCTTCGTAATCGTGATAGCCAAGACGATGGTGGAAGCGCGTGCTGTGCTGCGAAATCATCAGCAACCCGTTGCGCTGCGCAGAGACACCAATGCCCGCCGCCGTATGCGTATGCAGCACGGCATGCGCATCCGGACGTGCACGGTGAATTGCGCTGTGAATCACAAATCCCGCGTGGTTAATCCCCAGCCCCGTCGGGTCATCAATGATGTTTCCGTCGATATCAATTTTCACCAGCGTCTCCGCCGAGATTTCATCGAAGGTTTGACCGAAAGCGTTAATCAGAAAATGGGGCTGATCGCCCGGCACACGCAGAGAAAAGTGGGTGTAGATATGGTCGGTCCAGCGCAGCCTGGCCGCCAGGTGATAGGCCTGCGCCAGCTTCACACGCGCCTGCCATTCGCCTTCGCTGATGCGTTGGCGCAGGGAAGCCACATCCAGGGTTTCAGTGCTCATTTTCGCTCCTCATTTCAGGTCAATATGCTTTCCCATCATCGTGGCACAGCGCTTTTCCCGCTGGGAAATGCCAATAACGGCAAAACATTGTCAATTAACGCAAAGCGACGCCGATATTTGACCTGAGTCAGCCCAGAGCAAAATCAAAAGGCTAATATGCACGGCCCCTGGAAGTGTTATGCTGCTGACGCCGCAGCTTAGCCCTCATCTGCTGCTTAAAATGACCGAGGAAAGTCAGGTGCCACCGCAAAGAAAAAATCGCGATTTTGGCTGGCTGTTAATTGTCTGTGCCGGGTTATTACCACTGGTACTGGGCATCCTTTGTACGGCCATTGAAGCGCGGCACACGGTGAGCCAGCAGCAGATCTCCACCGCTGACTCCTTACTCACTCAAGCCGAAAAAATGAGTGATAACGCCTGGGATATGATCACCCAGCTGCGTCAGTACCATTATCAGCCTTGTGCGAAGATCGAGGATCAACTGCAGCGCGCTGGCACCCTCAACGCCTATTTCCGTTCCGTCGGTCTGCTGAGTGGCGAGAACATCAGCTGCTCATCAGCGTTTGGTTTGGTGCATGGCACCCTGACCCAGATGATGATGCAACCACCGCCGATCACGGGTAAAGCCTGGTGGAGCCTCTCCATTCGTGGCACTTACGGCGTGCCCAATCGGCCCGCCGTGGTGTTTGTGCGTCAACTGCCAGATAGCACCGGCTTCTGGGCGGTGATTGATGGTCAGTATCTGATGGACTTTATGCACGCGATTGGCGAATCGCGTGGCTATCAGATGAGCATGCGCTTTAGCGGCGGTGCACCCATTACCAGCGGCCCGGCCGATATCGAACCCGAACTGTATCTGAAAAGTGAGCCTTATCAGGCCGAATCCGGCCGCTACCCCATTAGCGTGAATGTCACCGTGCCTGCCTCCGAGTTGCTGAAAGCCTGGCGTCAGGCGCTGTTTATCTTCCTGCCGATGGCGGCGATTTTTTCTATCCTGCTGATGGTATTGACCGCCAACTGGCTGCGCCGCCGCATTTCGTGGGCCGATGAAATCCGCCGCGCGATGCGAAGCCGTCAATTCTCGGTCCATTACCAGCCGGTTTACAGCACGGAAATCGAGCGCTGCAAAGGCGCGGAAGCCCTGTTGCGCTGGCAATTGCCGAATGGTGAGATGATCCGTCCGGATATCTTTATCAGCCACGCCGAATCTGAAGGGATCATTGTGCAGCTGACCCAGCATTTGCTGGATCTGATGGCGGAAGATATTCAGGGCTGGCAGGTTGAGCCCGGTTTCCATATTGGCCTGAACGTGGCGGCAGAACACTTGCAACATGCCGATTTCGTGCAGGACATTCAGCGCTTTGCCCGCCGCATTAAAGACAAGCAGATGGTGGTGACGCTGGAGCTCACTGAGCGCAGCCTGATTGATGACGGCGAACTGGTGGCGCGTAAACTCCGCTACCTGCAGTCACACGGCATGAAAGTGGCGATTGATGACTTTGGTACCGGCCACTGCTCACTCTCTTATCTGCTGACCTTCCCGCTGGATTACCTGAAAATCGATCGCGGCTTTATTAACGCCATTGAAGGTCTGGAGGTAGAAACGCCGGTGCTGGATGCCATCATAAATCTGTGCCACAAACTCAAGCTGGATGTGCTCGGTGAAGGTGTGGAGACCTCGTTGCAGTTCGACTACCTGAAGCAACGTGGCGTTGTCTACATTCAGGGCTACTATTATGCCCGTCCGATGGATAATGACCGGCTTCGCGCCTGGCTCAATGAGCAAGGGCGTCAGCCACTTCTCGTTGAGGAATCCCATGAGCCTGAATTGCGTCATTCTTGATGATTACCAAAACGTTGCCCTGTCGCTGGCCGATTGGGCATCGCTGCAACCAACCGTACACACCACCGCACTGACCCGGCATTTTGACAATGAAGATGAGCGGGTGCGCCATATCGAACACGCCGATATCCTCGTTGTTATGCGCGAGCGCACACCGCTCACGGCCGAACTGATTGGTCGCTTGCCTAACCTGAAACTGGTGGTCACCTCCGGCATGCGTAATGCCTCGATTGATCTGCACGCCTGTGCCGAGCGCTATATCGCCGTGTGCGGCACCGCCAGCAGCAGCGCTGCACCGATGGAGCTCACCTGGGGTTTGCTGATTGGGCTGGCACGCCACATCAGGTTAGAAAATCAGGCAATGCGCAATAACGGGCCGTGGCAGCAAACGCTGGGGCTCGGTTTGCAGGGCAAAACGTTGGGCTTAGTGGGGCTGGGTAAAATCGGTGGCGAGATGGCCAAAGTGGCGCAGGCCTTTGGGATGCGCGTATGCGCATGGAGTCAAAATCTCACCGACTCACGCGCGACCGAATGTGGCGCAGAACGGATGCCTTCGCTGCACGCCTTGATGCAAGCGAGCGATTTTGTGTCGGTGCACCTGGTGCTCAGCGAGCGCTCGCGCCACGTGATTGACCACGCTGCACTGGCGCAGATGAAGCCAGGCGCGCTGTTGATCAACACCTCACGCGCCGCACTTGTCGACCAGCAAGCGATGATTGCCGCGCTGCAATCCGGTCAATTGGCTGGCGCCGGAATCGATGTGTTCGAACAGGAACCGCTATCTGCTGACCACCCGTTGCGCCATCTGCCCAATATGCTGGCCACGCCGCACCTTGGCTATGTCGCCGACAGCAATTACCGCACCTACTTCACGCAGGCAGTGGAAGATATTCAGGGATGGATAAGCGGCGCACCACTGCGATCGCTACTCTGAGCGACGGCGTTTTTCGGCGATACGCAGCGCCACTTCCAGTGTGTCATCCGCCAGCGTGACTGGCGGGCGCTGGCCATTCAGGCGCTGGTTAATACGTTCTAAGGTCGGCGTCAGCTGTCCCACCAACTGCTGATACTCATCAAGCTGGGTAATGGGTTGATTACGCGCGATGCTGGTTTGCGTCAGGCGTTGCAGCTGCCGCAAACTCTCGGCCGCCTGGCTGGTGAGCAATCCCGCCTGCCGCCAGGTTTTCAGGCGTTTCAGCAGTTCATCAGGTTGTTGGGCCAGTAATGCCAATTGGGCATCGGCACGTTCACCGCAGTCGATCCAACCAATCGGTGCCACAGGATCGGTGAACGGTCGCCGTGCATCAGGCGCATAATTGATAAGATTCCTTTCTACACTGTCAATTTGCGACAGCCAGGGATTCTCAAACAATCGGGCGTTTTTTCTCGACATGAACACTCCACCTGAGCCAGGCGGCAGAGTATTACCGAATGATGACAGGCTGGCAAGCAAAGCTTACCGCTTCGATTAATGATAAGAATTTCTTATTTATTTGCGCAACAATCAGGTATAGCAATCAAGCCGCCACTTGTCAGAACAATGGATTAATCAATCAGCGATGCGCAGTTGATATCGCTGATAATCATCAAAATTTTCCCCGCGTTTTTTCAAAAAAAAAATAAATGACACCCTTTGCCACCCTTTTGAAGCATTCCTGGCTGAAACGCACGCATTACGCGGCCTGACGCGCGATAACCAGGATTTTATAAGCTGCGTTTTCCTTGTCATTCAGCCAGAGTTTTAGCCAAAAAATAGCCAGTTGCTGGCTGAAACATGACAAATATCACACAAAATCGGTATACTCTGTCGCGGGACGTAATCATTTCGCCCCTAATTATTACCGTTGCTACGCCGGATAAATCCCTCTTTCACGGCTATGCTTAAATCTTCTCAACGCCGTGGACTGGCCACAAAATGTAGTCTGCAGCGTTGAGGATTTTTCGAATTCCAATACAGGGTTACAACATGAAACTACGTAGGAAGCGTGTAAAACCTATCGGGCTGGATGACGTCACGATTATCGATGACGCCCGTTTACGTAAAGCCATTACCGCTGCGTCTCTGGGCAACGCGATGGAGTGGTTTGATTTCGGTGTTTATGGCTTTGTGGCGTATGCGCTGGGTAAGGTGTTCTTCCCGGATGCATCGCCTAGTGTGCAGATGATTGCTGCACTGGGTACCTTCTCGGTTCCCTTCCTGATTCGTCCATTAGGCGGTCTGTTCTTTGGTATGCTCGGCGACAAATACGGTCGTCAGAAAATCCTCTCTATCACCATTGTCATCATGTCGATCAGTACCTTCTGTATCGGCCTGATCCCCTCTTATGCCACCATCGGCATCTGGGCACCGATTCTGCTGCTGCTGGCGAAAATGGCGCAGGGCTTCTCGGTGGGCGGTGAATATACCGGTGCCTCGATCTTTGTCGCGGAATATTCGCCGGACCGTAAGCGTGGCTTTATGGGCAGCTGGCTCGACTTCGGCTCCATAGCCGGCTTCGTGCTGGGTGCGGGCGTCGTGGTGCTGATTTCCACCGTCATCGGTGAAGCGAAATTCCTGGAGTGGGGCTGGCGTCTGCCGTTCTTCCTCGCGCTACCGTTAGGGATCATCGGTCTGTATCTGCGTCACGCGCTGGAAGAGACACCGGCGTTCCAGCAGCACGTTGATAAGCTGGAACAAGGCGATCGTGAAGGTCTGCGTGACGGCCCGAAAGTATCCTTCAAAGAGATCGCCACCAAGCACTGGAAAAGTCTGCTGGCCTGTATCGGTCTGGTGATTTCCACCAACGTGACTTACTACATGCTGCTGACCTACATGCCGAGCTACCTGTCGCATAACCTGCACTACTCGGAAGATCACGGCGTGCTGATCATTATCGCCATCATGATGGGTATGCTGTTTGTGCAGCCGGTGATGGGCATGCTAAGTGACCGCTTTGGCCGTCGCCCGTTTATCATCATCGGCAGTATCGCGCTGTTCGCCTTCTCGATTCCGGCCTTTATGTTGATTAACAGCGGCGTGCTGGGGCTGATTTTTGCGGGTCTGCTGCTGCTGGCGGTGATCCTTAACGCCTTTACCGGCGTGATGGCTTCGTCGCTGCCGGCGATGTTCCCAACGCACATTCGTTACAGTGCGCTGGCCAGTGCCTTCAATATCTCGGTACTGATTGCCGGTTTAACCCCGACCTTCGCCGCGTGGTTGGTTGAAACAACCAACAATCTGTATATGCCGGCTTATTATCTGATGGTGGTCGCGGTGATTGGTTTGATCACGGGTATCTATATGAAAGAGACCGCCAACAAGCCGCTGCGCGGTGCCACACCGGCGGCGTCGGATATTGAAGAAGCGCGTGAAATCCTGCAGGAGCATCACGACAACATTGAGCAGAAAATCGAAGATATTGATGAAGAGATCGCTAAGCTCGAGGCGAAACGTAAAAACCTGGTGCAGCAGCACCCGGACATCAACGAGTAATCTTCCCCACTCCCGCCGCCCGGCGGGAGTTTTCGTTTCCGCACACAATCCTTCATCCCCGCTGGCGAAAAGGGGTAAACTGTTGTCACTTTTTTCACCAGCAAAAGTTGTACGAACATGTCTGAATTCAATCTTCTCCAACGTCCAAGAAGACTGCGCAAAAGCGCATCAATGCGTGAAATGTTCCAGGAATCCCACCTTCGTCTGAGCGATCTGGCCCTGCCAATCTTCGTTGAAGAAGGCGTGGACGATTACGTGCCGATTAACGCCATGCCGGGTGTGATGCGTATTCCTGAGAAACGTCTCGCCTATGAGATTGAGCGTATCGCCAAAGCCGGTATTCGCTCTGTGATGACCTTCGGTATCTCGCATCACACGGACGCAACCGGCAGCGATGCATGGAATGAGAATGGCCTGGTGGCGCGTATGTCGCGTATACGCAAGGACACCGTGCCAGAAATGATCGTGATGTCCGATACCTGCTTCTGCGAATACACCAGCCACGGCCACTGTGGCGTGCTGTGCGATCACGGCGTGGATAACGACCAGACATTGATTAACCTCGGCAAACAAGCCGTGGTCGCCGCGCAAGCCGGTGCGGATTTTATCGCCCCTTCAGCGGCAATGGATGGCCAGGTGAAAGCCATTCGTCAGGCGCTGGATGCCGCAGGCTTCACCGATACGGCCATCATGTCTTACTCCACCAAGTTCGCTTCTTCATTCTACGGTCCGTTCCGGGAAGCAGCAGGAACGGCATTAAAAGGCGATCGTAAAACTTATCAGATGAATCCGATGAACCGCCGTGAAGCGATTCGCGAGTCCCTGATTGATGAAGCCGAAGGGGCTGATTCACTGATGGTAAAACCGGCGGGTGCTTACCTCGATATTCTGCGTGATATCCGCGAACGCACTACTCTGCCGCTGGCTGCGTACCAGGTGAGTGGTGAATACGCGATGATCAAATTCGCCGCGCAGGCGGGTGCCATCGACGAACGTAATGTGGTTCTGGAAAGCCTTGGTGCGATTAAACGTGCCGGTGCTGACCTGATTTTCAGCTATTTTGCCCTTGATCTTGCCGAGCAAAAAGTGCTCTGAAAATCGTTACGCTTAGCAATGGATATCGCAACCGTTGCTAAGCGCTTTATGCCGTTATGGCAGCAAAGCACCAGTCAAGTTGTACCCGAATAATTTAAAAGAAAGAGTAACGCGATGAAAGCACCTGCACTGCCTGCGGACGAGTCACGTCGTCTGGCCCAGTTACGTGCGCTCAACATTCTGCACACGCCTGCAGAAGAGCGTTTTGATCGTTTAACCCGCCTTGCTCGTCGTTTGTTCGGCGTGCCGGTTGCGCTGGTTAGCCTGCTGGAGGAGGACCACCAGTGGTTCAAATCTATCGCTGGCCAAAGCGCGGCGACCGCACCCCGTAATACGTCGTTCTGTGGCCACGCGGTCCTGCAAGACGATGTGATGGTGGTCGAAAACGCCCTTGAAGATGAGCGTTTCCACGATAATCCGTTAGTGAAAACCTCAGAGAATCCCGTGCGCTTTTACGCGGGTTGTCCGCTGCGTACGCCAGCGGGTGCCAAAGTGGGCACGCTCTGTATCGTCGACCACCATGCGCGCGAATTTAATGCGGATGACATGAATACGCTGCGCGATTTGGCCGCGATGGCCGAAGCAGAGTTGGTGGCGTTCCAGACAGCGACCTCGGATGAACTGACACAAATCACCAACCGTCGCGGATTTATGACGCTGGGACAGCTCGCGCTGAATGAGTGCGAAGTCAGGCAACTCCCGGCCAGTTTGACCTTCCTCGACCTCGACCGTTTCAAAGCTATCAATGATACGCTCGGCCACCGCGAGGGGGATCGTGCATTGATGGATTTTGCGGATGCGATGAAAGTGAGTTTCCGCCACGCTGATATCTTTGCCCGCCTGGGCGGTGATGAGTTTGTGGTGCTGTTTAACGGCTTGCAGCAGGCCGATGCCGAGGGCGTTTTGGCGCGCTTTGATCGTTTCCTGCAAAAGCAAACTCAGGATCTCGACCGCCGCTACGCACTGCACTTCTCATCAGGCATTGTGGAGTTTGATCCCGACCATCCGCTGTCGCTGGAACAGCTGCTGGAAGGCAGCGATGCGCGTATGTACGAAGCCAAAAACGGCAAAAAAAAGCAGGCACAGTAATGCCAGGGCGTGCATAAGCACGCCCATTTGCCACCGCATCTTACAATGGACGCGCCAGATCGCTAATCAGCGTCTGATTAAACTTCTGCGGCTCTTCCATCTGCGGCGCATGTCCCATACCTGGGAACTCAATTAAATGTGCCTCCGGAATTATCTTTGTCACCTGTTTGCCCAACACATTGTAATGACCTAACTGCGCTTTGATCGCAGCGGGAGCAATATCGCTGCCAATCGCGGTGGTATCGGCGGTTCCGATCATCAGCGTTGTCGGCACTTTCAGGTCTTTGAATTCGTAATAGACCGGCTGGGTGAAAATCATGTCGTAAATGAGCGCAGAGTTCCACGCCACCTTCTTGTGGCCTGGCCCGCTGTTGAGACCTGCCAGCATATCCACCCACTTGTCGTACTCCGGCTTCCACTGACCGCTGTAGTAAGTCGTCTGCTCATACTTTTTAATACCCGCCGCACTGAGCTTCAGTTCGCGCTGATACCACTGATCCACCGAGCGCCACGGTGCGCCTTTGGCTTTCCAATCCTCCAGTCCAATCGGGTTCACCAGCACCAGCTTCTGTGTCTGCTGTGGATACATCAGCGCATAGCGCGTCGCCAGCATGCCACCGGTTGAATGCCCGATAATCACCGCCTTAGCAACGCCAAGATGCGCTAACAGTTGATGGGTATTCAGCGCCAGTTGCTGGAAGCTGTATTGGTAATTGGCGGGTTTCGTCGAGCTGCAAAAGCCAATCTGGTCCGGCGCAATCACCCGATATCCCTGCTGGCTAAGCGCTTTGATGGTGTCTTCCCAGGTTGCACCACAAAAATTCTTACCGTGCAGTAATACCACCGTTTGACCATTAGCCTGCTGCGCGGGTTTGACATCCATGTACCCCATGCTCAGCGGTTGCTGCTGTGAGGAGAAATTAAAGTGTTCAAGTGGGTAGGGATACTGAAAACCTTCCAACTGCTCGCCATACACATTGGCCGCTAACGCGGAGGTGGTGGGTAGCGCAGCCATCGCCGTCAAAATCACGGCAAGTGACTGTTTCAGCGGGAAACGAAAAGCCATGCGCACTGCTCCTGAGCTATGAAAAAACCATCAGTCTGGCACGTTAATCGCCAGTGCGTATTGATGAGGTGTGCCAGCGCCACGTTTTCTCATACTGTTAAGCTCGGCAAAGTGATGGAAAATTTGAGTTAAAAATAACGGGCGTGATTACGCTAAATATTCAACATCGATTCAACAAAAGCGGCCTTAATTTCACTAAAAGCAAGACCAGCCTTGATGACAAATAATAAAAAAGCCAATTCCTTATAAAACTTTACGTTAATCGGATGAATGGAAAGATTAATTATTTTACACTGTGTCCAGTTAATGGAGGATCAAAAAGATGCCGCAAAAATACAACGAAGGGGTTATTGATTCGGTGACCAAATGGATTATGGGCAATCTGGATCAGCGCTTAAGCATTGATGATATCGCCGTGAAATCGGGTTATTCTAAATGGTATTTGCAGAAATTATTTGCCCGCTATCATAATGAAACGCTGGCACGGTATATCCGTAAAAAGAAACTGGCATGCTGTGTCAGCGAGCTGAAATACAGCAACGCACCGATCATCAGTCTGGCCGTAAAATACCATTTTGAAAGCCAGCAATCGTTCACTCGCTCCTTTAAGCAAGTGATGGGTTGCACCCCACTCTACTGCCGTAAGCGTCAGCTGGGGAGCGAAGCCGAGCAGCAATTGAAAGAGAGCACTGATCCATGCGTGATTTGCCGTAAGCATGGATTTAACAGCAGTGAGAAAATGGAAGAAGTGAGAACGCCAGCGCTGCGCTCAGGTCAATTTCCCTCACGTATTGATTGTGTGATGCGTTAATAATTCGCGTCACTATTTTTCTTTGCAGGATTTGCATAACAACGGATGGTTCGCCATCCGTTGTTAAGAATAGCCCTCATTGGCCACGCTGAAATATTCTTCTCATCAGATAGCCTGTCAAAATGATCCGGGAATAATTTTACCCGTCCTATTTTCAATGCATTCTTATCAATAGGTTGATTTACAAACCATTAATTCACACCCGACCACGAAATGTTTTCCGGTATTGTAACGGAGACGTATTCAAATTCTTTTTAAAATGTCGCCTTAACATTAATGGCGAAGAGAATCCGGCTTTTTCTGCGATCAGCTCAATCGGCTGGTCGGTTTTTTCCAAAAATCGCTGCGCCAATGCCAGACGCTGATTCACTAACCAATCACTGAAACAGCTGCCGGTGGTTTGGTTAAAACGGCGCGTAAAACTGCGACGACTCATCAACGCTCTCTCCGCCAACTGATCCAGCGTGAGGGCCTGCTGCAAATTTTCGGTGGCCCAACTGAGCGCCGACATAAATCGATCGTTGCCCGCCGAGTGATAGACCGGCTGCTCAATATATTGTGCCTGGCCGCCCTGCCGATGCGGCGGTACCACCAGCATGCGCGCCACACTGTTGGCCACATCCACTCCACACTGTTCACGCACCAGATGCAGGCAGCAATCGATACTCGCTGCAGTGCCCGCCGAGGTCACAATCTGCCCTTCGTCGATATACAACACGTCACGGTCAATCGTCACATCGGGGTAAAGCCGTTCAAAATCACTCATCCAACGCCAGTGTGTCGTGGCGCGCTGCTGATGCAGCAAGCCAGCGGCTCCGAGCACAAAGGCGCCAAGACACAAGCCAACAATCTGAGCCCCACGCTGGGCAGCCTGCTGTAACGCCTGCAACAACGCGGGCGGTGGCGCAACGGCAGGATCGCTCCAGCTGGGCACCACCACCATATCCGCTTCGGCCAGCATAGCCAGTTCATGCTCCGCGACAATCGAAAAACCGCTGTTGGTGCGAAGCGGACCGGCGTGGGTGGCACAGATCATTAATTGGTAGCAAGCTCGACCATCTTCGCGTTCCGCCTTCTCAAACACCGCACAGGGAACGGAAAGATGAAACGGGATGATGTCGTCAAACACCACAATACCGACCTTAATGGGCGCATCCAGGTGCGCCATTTTTGGCGCAAAGTGAACGTTATTTGTCATGCGCAGTACTCCTTCACTTTCGGCACAATCGCCATACTGCAGTGCATCGGAAGTCACCCTGACTTCCCAATCAAAGAGATGATTAGTGATGAAAACCCTTTTTGCTTCAGGCACCTTAGCATTAGCGATGGCAATTTCAGGCAGCGCTATTGCCGAAGAACACAAAGCTGAAAATGCACCGACCATTCGTACCATGAGCGGTGCCACCGCCACCCCCCAGCTGACGGCCAATCAAACCGCGGTCATCGTGATTGATATTCAGAACGAATACTTCGCTGGCGGCAAAATGCCCATTCCAGACGGTATGAAAGCACTGCAAAACAGCAAGCGCCTGGTTGAATTTGCACACAAGCATGGCATGCCGGTGTTCTTCGTGCGCCATGAAGGCGCGGCAGATGGCCCGCTGTTCGCCAAAGGCAGCCGCTTCGCTGAATTCCACAAGGATTTGCAGCCGGGCAAAAATGATCGTGTCATTACCAAAGCCACACCGAGTTCTTTCGTGGGAACCGATTTGAAACAACAACTCGACAGTCTGGGCATCAAGCAGTTAATTGTCACCGGTCTAATGACCCATATGTGCGTGTCGTCCACCGCACGTGATGCCGTACCGCTTGGCTACTCGGTCATTATCCCGGAAGATGCCACCGCCACGCGCGATCTGGCGACCTGGGATAACAAGGTAGTCGATCACAAGGTGCTGCAGCAGAGCGCATTGACAGGCGTTGCTGATGTGTTTGCCGAGATCAAAACCACCGACGCGGTATTAGCGCTGCCCGTGCATTAATCACTGCACTGCTTTACCCGGTAATAACTTTTCAGACATCACCTTGCGGCAGGACAGACTCTCCTGCCGCGCCTGCTGTTGCTGCTCCGCTGACAAATCCTGCCACACGCTTTGCAGATGTTCTGCCAGACCTGACTGGAAATGAATTTTCTGCAGCGCATAGTCCGAGTTGCTGCCTTCAATAATCTGTTGCATCGCCAGGGGTGAGTTGTCGCGCCCATCATGGGTCAAGGTGCAGAACATGGCGATGTAATAGCCTTTATCTTCATCGCTATAGTGCGGCATCAGCCACCAGACAGCCGCGCTGATGACGATAAGCACGGGCAGAAGGAATTTAAGTTTGAACATGGAATCATGGGCCTGTTGGAAAAAACGCGGCGATCTTAACAGATTCATCGGTTAACAGCCCTTAAACACCCACGGCAACGGTACGGCAAGTGAATGCGCCTGCGTATTCTCTGAAAGTAACGTTTTCAGAGTTTATTTATTGAGCAGCTCGGCGCTGTTTGTTAATTTTGAGCCACTTTTCGCGCCATTGCGCTTCATCGTGCCCGCTGTCACAGGGCCAGTTTTTCGCCCTAAAGCGGCAGAAGCTGGGATAGCGGCCGACAGGGTTACAGGAATGATCATGTCCAACCATAAACTTAAAATGCATTTGATTTCGCTGGCGTTGCTGGCGGAAAAAAAGCTGACCACACGCAAACGCCTTCCCGCCTATCAAGCCGCAGCCGAACAGGATATTAACCTGCAGGGTCGTGCTAATCCGCCTGCGCCCATTCCGCGTCAGGTTTGGATGTACTGGGAAAGTGAAAAGCTCCCGGCTGAAGTCCAGATTTTTGTCGATAAGATTGCCCGTGAAAACCCTGGCTATGCGTTGACGGTAATTAACAATCTCAATCTGCATGACTATTTACCAGACCTGAAGTTTGTCCACGCGGGGATGCGGGCTTCGCACAAAAGCGATGTGATTCGCCTGGAGCTGCTGCATCGTTATGGCGGAATCTGGATGGATGCCACCATTATCCTCAATCGCAGCCTCGATGAGCTGTTAGCGGTGAATGCGGATGAGCGTTATGACCTGGTGGCTTTTTATCGCGAGGAATCCACCCGCGATCGCGCTTATCCGGTTATGGAATCCTGGTTTCTCGCCGCGCCGAAAAACAATGCCTTTATCGGCCGCTGGCTGCACTGCTTCCGTCCGATTGTGGAGTTAGGCTCTGAAGCCTTCTTCCAGCAATTATTGGCGCTGCCGAACTACGACACAATTCTGCAGGGCATCAAGACGCCGGATTATCTGGTGGTGTATATCGCTCAGCAGCAGGCGCTGCGGGAAGAGAATCACTACAACTTCTACTTACGCAAAGCGGAAGCCGGTGCGTTATTGTATCAAACGCTGAGCGGCTGGCGTCCGGTGAAGCTGAGCCGCATGCTGATGGTGGACGCTTTACCGGAGGTGTTGCCACCGGTGTATAAGCTCACCAGCTTTGACCGCAAATATATCGCAACGCATCTGAAGTATGGCGTGGTCAACAGCGATAGCCTGCTGGGGCAAGTATTGCTGCACGACCAGCCGAAAAACCTGACACCTGCAGTGACGCCGTTACGCAGAGCCAGGCATTAGCGCTGCAACCTCAGCATAAAGCTGAACCTCGTACACTGGCGTCGCCTTTGATGGCGACGTGATAACTCACAGCGCCTGCGCACACGCCCAGGCTGAACTCCACGCCCACTGGAAGTTGTATCCGCCGAGCCAGCCGGTGACATCCACCACTTCACCAATAAAGTACAAACCGGGCACATCGCGCGCTTCCATGGTTTTGGAGGAGAGTTGCGTGGTATCGACGCCGCCCATCGTCACTTCGGCAGTGCGATAACCTTCGGTGCCATTCGGCTGCACGCGCCACTGATGCAACGTGATGACCAACTCGGCCTGCTGCTTGCTATTGAGCTGCTTCAGCGTCACATCCGGGATCTGCTTCAGCTCCTGCAACACTTCCACCAGACGCTTCGGCAGGATTTTCGCCAGGCTGTTTTTCAGGCTGAGATTCGGATGCGCCTCGCGCTGCACGTTGATGAATTCTTCCAGCGAGGTTTCCGGCGACAGGTTAATGGTGACAAACTCACCCGGCTGCCAGTAGCTGGAGATTTGCAATACCGCCGGACCCGACAAACCGCGATGGGTAAACAGCATCGCTTCTTTAAACAGCGTGCCATCCTGCGCGGTGATGGTGGTGGGCAATGACACACCCGATAAGGAATTCAGCTGCTCAAGCAGTGGCTTATGCAGCGTAAACGGCACCAAGGCTGCGCGCGTCGGGAACACTTTCAAACCAAACTGCTCGGCCACTTTATACCCGAATGGTGTCGCGCCCAGACCCGGCATCGATAAGCCACCGCTGGCGATCACCAATTTCTCAGCCTGCACCTCGGAGCCATTCAGTTGCAGCCTGTAGCCATTTTCATCACGCGTCACGCTCAGCACTTCACTGCGCAAGCGCAACGTAACCTGCCCGTCTTCGCACTCTTTTAACAGCAAATCCACGATCTGCTGCGCCGACTCATCGCAGAACAACTGGCCGAGGGTTTTCTCGTGATACGCAATCTTGTGGCGATTCACCAGATCGATGAAGTCCCACTGGGTGTAACGCGCCAATGCCGACTTACTGAAATGCGGGTTGTGCGAGAGATAGGCGGCCGGTTCGGTGTACATATTGGTGAAGTTACAGCGGCCACCACCGGACATCAGGATTTTACGTCCCGCCTTTTTGCCGTTATCCAGCAACAGCACCCGACGACCCAACTGCCCTGCCTGCGCCGCACAGAACATGCCGGCAGCGCCTGCACCTATTACGATAACGTCAAACTTGTCCACAGCGTCTAATCCACATAATTGAAAGGCGGTGATTGTAGAGATCTGCGGCATTTCGCGCCAGCGTCAAAAAAATGCCGTAAATGTGTCATATTGTAACTCGCTTATTTTTCAGTCTTTTTACCTTGTCTGATGGGGTTTGTGGCAATTTTAAGACAAAAAAGGACTATATTTTCCTTTCACATCATGCGGGTTGTCGCCGATAATGCGCCGCGTTCATGTCCTCCAAAAAATGGCGTAACGTTTATGCTACATCTGTTCGCTGGTCTTGACCTCAGTACCGGCCTGTTTTTGGTTATCGCTCTGCTGTTTGTATTGTTCTATGAGGCAATCAACGGTTTCCACGACACTGCTAACGCAGTCGCTACCGTCATCTATACCCGCGCGATGCGGGCGCAATTGGCGGTTGTGATGGCGGGTGTTTTCAACTTCTTAGGCGTTTTGCTGGGCGGCTTGAGCGTGGCTTATGCCATCGTGCATATGCTGCCAACTGATTTACTGCTGAATGTGGGTTCCGCGCACGGCCTGGCCATGGTGTTCTCCATGCTGCTGGCGGCGATTATCTGGAACTTAGGTACCTGGTATCTGGGTTTGCCTGCGTCCAGTTCTCACACCCTGATTGGCGCCATTATCGGTATTGGTCTCACCAATGCGCTGATGACCGGCACCTCGGTGGTTGATGCCCTCAACCTGCCGAAAGTCATTAATATCTTCCTGTCACTGATCCTGTCGCCGATTGTCGGCCTGGTGATTGCGGGCTCGCTGATTTTCATCCTGCGTCGTTACTGGAGCGGAACCCCTAAACGTTCGCGCATCCACATGACACCGGCTGACCGTGAAAAGATCGATGGCAAGAAGAAGCCACCGTTCTGGACGCGTATTGCCTTGATCGTTTCGGCGATTGGCGTGAGCTACTCCCACGGTGCGAACGATGGTCAGAAAGGCATTGGCCTGATTATGTTAGTGCTAATCGGTGTTGCGCCTGCGGGTTTCGTGGTCAACATGAATGCCTCAGGTTATGACATCACCCGTACTCGCGATGCGGTGAATCATCTGGAACAGTATTATCAGCAGCACAGCGATTCACTCACCCATATCGTCCAGATGGCGCCGCCTGCGGTGCCAACGCCGGAAGAGTCTGTGGGCGGGCCGCATGAGTTCCATTGCGACAGCAGTCGTGCGCTGCAGGCTATCAATCGTGCACAAGTGTTGCTGACCAATCTGAACAGCTATGACCAACTGACGGTGGATCAGCGCAGCCAGATGCGTCGCCTGTTGATGTGCGTCTCGGACACGGCCGATAAAGCCGCGAAACTGCCAGAGACCACCCCGGACGATAAGCGCTTCCTTAACAAGTTGAAGGGCGATTTGCTGGGCACCGTCGAGTACGCGCCGATCTGGATCATCATGGCGGTGGCGTTAGCACTGGGCATCGGCACCATGATTGGCTGGCGTCGTGTGGCAACCACCATCGGCGAAAAAATCGGTAAGAAAGGCATGACTTATGCGCAAGGCATGTCAGCGCAGGTCACTGCGGCAGTGTCGATTGGTATCGCGAGCTATACCGGAATGCCGGTTTCGACCACGCATATTCTGTCATCATCCGTTGCCGGTACCATGCTGGTGGATGGCGGTGGATTACAGAGCCGTACGATCAAAAACATCGCCATGGCGTGGGTGTTCACCCTGCCGGTCTGTATTGTGCTGTCAGGCTCGCTCTACTGGATCGCGCTGAAAATTATCTAAGCCTTTAACGGCAAACAAGAGGGCGACTGTTCAACACAGATCGCCCTTTTTTATTGCCGCTATTTAATGCCAGATCGCCAGGCCAACCAGACTCACCACCACCAAAAAACAGAGCCCGCTGGTCAGGACAAACTGCCTGCGTACGCGCTCGCAGCGGCGAATAAATTCGTCGTCGTGATGATCGCGATAGCGTTTATCCCAGATATAACGCACCAGCCGCACCTGCTTGCTCGGCTGACCATGAGACGTGAAGAAACCCGCCCCATCCACATATTGATACAGCAGCGGATCGCAACCGCGCAGCACAGCCAATAGCGAGCGTAAAGAAGAGAAGTAGCGCGCCATATTCACCAGACAAACCACACACAGAGCCCAAAAAAGCGCGATAGTGCTGATCATGTTCCCCTCCCAGCTGGAGCCGCAATGACGTCGAAGGCAGCGGGGAAATGCTGTAGACGCCCCACGGGAAATTAACCAGCCACAGATGAATCGAATTGCATTGTTGTTATGCGAACCCGAGCGCGTTACCCAGACGGCAGTGGCACTCATTTTCAGTGTAGGAGATCTGTTCAATTTTTTTCCAGCGATGATTTTCGTTCACCGCGAGTGAAAATTGCGATAGCGCTTGATCTTCCTCACAAGCGAGCCGTGGATTGCAGCATTTGTTAACAACTCTGGCTATACTCAGGTCATAACAACAGAACGCCTGCAGGGCATAAATTGTGGTTGGTGGCGCTTCATCGCTGTTTCGCGCAAAGGATTTCGCTCGCCGAGCGGCGGGAATTCAGGTAGCCCCAGAATCTTGAGAAGGAGTTTTATCATGGCTTATAAACACATCCTGATTGCAGTAGACCTTTCCCCGGAAAGCCAGTTGCTGGTTGATAAAGCCGTTTCACTGGCCCGCCCTTATGATGCAAAAATCTCGCTGATCCACGTTGATGTGAATTACTCAGACCTTTATACCGGGCTGATTGACGTCAATCTGGGCGACATGCAGAAACGCATTTCTGAGGAGACGCACACCGCGCTGAAAGAACTTTCTACCAACGCCGGTTATCCGATCAGTGAAACCCTGAGCGGCAGCGGCGATCTCGGCCAGGTGCTGGTGGATGCGATTAAGAAATACGATGTGGATTTAGTGGTCTGTGGCCACCATCAGGATTTCTGGAGCAAGCTGATGTCATCAGCGCGCCAGCTGATCAACACCGTGCATATCGATATGCTGATTGTGCCGCTGCGTGACGAAGAAGACGAATAAAAACAGGGCCAGTAATGGCCCTGTTTTTTTGGTAGCGGCGTAATACATCGCGCGTCTTTAAACCCCGCGCGATAAATCACGCCGCAACGCCATTATGCAGAATCATACCAATGGCGGATAAATATCAAAGCGATGGCTTTTGGTGACCACGGCCGATTGGGTTGCAACGCCCGCTAACGGCGGCGCGTAATCCGGGCGTTTCACCACAATGCGCTTCTTCGCCAGACGACGAGCGGGTTCCAGCAGCGCATCGGCATCCTCATCGGGCCCCACCAGCGACTGAAACACCCGCATCTCCTTCTTCACCATCGCGCTCTTTTGACGATGGGGATACATCGGATCGAGATACACCACATCTGGCGCGGGCGTGATATCACTCAACGCCTGCTGACTCACCACATGCAGCAGCGTCAGACGTTCGCGCAGCCAGCCGCCAATCTCCGCATCTTCATAGCCACGACGTAAGCCATCATCGAGCAGAGCCGCAACCACCGGATGGCGTTCCAGCATGCGCACCCGGCAACCCAGCGCCGCCAGCACAAAGGCATCGCGCCCCAATCCTGCCGTTGCGTCGATCACGTCCGGCAAATAGCCACCTTTGATGCCCACCGCTTTCGCCACCGCCTCGCCGCGCCCACCGCCAAACTTGCGGCGATGCGCCATAGCTCCGGTGACAAAATCCACAAAGATGCCACCCAGTTTAGGCTCATCCTGTTTGCGCAGCTCAAGGCGCTCCGGCGTCAGCACCAGGGCCATTACAGCCTGATCGTCATGCTGTAAGCCCCAGCGCTGCGCCAGATGTAATAAGGCGCCGTCTCCGGCGCCTGATTCATCGATTAAACCGATTTTCACAAGCAGGCTTATCCCTGAATTCCGTAGTGTTCCAGCATCGCATCCAGCTGTGGTTCACGGCCACGGAAGCGTTTGAACAGCTCCATTGGCTCTTCGGAACCGCCGCGCGTCAGGATGTTGTCGAGGAACGACTGGCCGGTTTCACGGTTGAAGATGCCCTCTTCTTCGAAGCGCGAATAGGCATCCGCCGCCAGCACGTCGGCCCACAGATAGCTGTAGTAACCTGCGGCATAACCGCCGGCGAAGACGTGGCTAAACGCATGCGGGAAGCGGCCCCACTCCGGGCTTGGCACCACGGCAACCTGTTTCTTCACTTCACGCAGGGTTTCGAGGATTTGCGCACCTTTTTCCGGATTGAACTCGGTATGCATACGGAAATCGAACAGGCCGAACTCCAGCTGACGCAGGATAAACAGCGCCGCCTGATAGTTCTTCGCTGCCAGCATCTTATCCAGCAGGTCTTTCGGCAGCGGTTCGCCGGTCTCGTAGTGGCCGGAGATAAACGCCAGCGCGTCCGGCTCCCAGCACCAGTTTTCCATAAACTGGCTAGGCAGCTCGACCGCATCCCACGGCACACCGCTGATACCCGACACGCCCGGCGCTTCGATGCGCGTCAGCATGTGGTGCAGGCCGTGACCAAACTCGTGGAACAAGGTGGTGACTTCATCGTGGGTAAACAGCGCGGGCTTGCCCTGTACCGGACGGTTGAAGTTACAGGTGAGGTACGCCACCGGCTTCTGCAGGCTGCCATCGGCTTTACGCATCTGGCCGACGCAGTCGTCCATCCACGCCCCGCCACGCTTGTGTTCACGCGCATACAGGTCAAGATAGAAACTGCCGCGCAGCTCGCCGCTTTCATCAAACAGGTCGAAGAAGCGCACATCTGGATGGTACACATCCACGTCTTTACGCTCTTTGGCGGTGATGCCGTAAATGCGTTTCACCACTTCAAACAGGCCGCTCACCGCACGCTCTTCCGGGAAGTACGGACGCAGTTGCTCATCGCTGATGGTGTAGAGATGCTGTTTCTGCTTCTCGCCGTAATAGGTGAGATCCCACGGATTCATCTCGTCAACGCCATACTCTTTTTTGGCGAAGGCGCGCAGCTGAGCTAACTCTTTCTCACCCTGCGGACGCGCACGTTTGGCGAGGTCGGTCAGGAAGTCGATCACCTGAGCCGGGTTCTCAGCCATCTTGGTCGCCAGTGATTTGTGCGCGAAGGAGTCAAAGCCCAGCAGCTGTGCCAGTTCGTGACGCAATGCCAGCTCTTCGGCCATGATCGGGCCGTTATCCCATTTACCGGCGTTGGAACCCTGCTCAGAAGCACGCGTTGAATAGGCGCGGTACATCTCTTCACGCAGCGCCTGATTGTCGCAGTAGGTCATGACTGGCAGATAGCTTGGAATATCCAGCGTCAGCAGCCAGCCTTCTTGTTCTTTAGCTTCGGCCTGCGCTTTGGCCGCAGCCAGCGCGCTTTCTGGCATGCCCGCCAGATCGGCCTCATCGGTGATCAACTTGCTCCAGCCCATGGTGGCGTCGAGCACGTTGTTGCTGTAGGTCGAACCCAGCTCAGACAGGCGCGCGGCAATTTCGCCGTAGCGCTTCTGCTTCTCTTTATCGAGACCGATACCGGAGAGTTCGAAATCACGCAGTGCGTTATCCACCGCTTTCTTCTGTGCGATATCCAGCGCGGCATAGCTGTCGCCCTGTTTCAGATCGCGATAAGCCTGATACAGGCCTTCGTTCTGTCCCACCCAGGTGCTGTATTCTGACAGCAGCGGCAGCGTCTGCTCATAAGCTTCACGCAGTTCCGGGCTGTTCTTCACCGAATTCAGGTGGCTCACCGGCGAGAAAATACGGCTCAGACGGTCATCCACTTCTGCCAGTGGCTGCACTAAATTGTCCCAAGTGTAAGGTGCACCCTGTGCTACAACGCGTTCAACTTCAGCGCGGCAGTTGTTCAGCGCTTCAGTCACAGCGGGAACCACGTGCTCAGGTTTAATCGCGGAAAACGGCGGTAGCGTGTAAGGGGTGAGTAACGGATTGGTCATAAGCGCAGTCCTTTCTTCATGGAGTGGGGGTGGCGCGCAATGGCGCGACGCAATCTTTCTAACATGCGGTCAGTTAACGTGAAAATCAATGCTACTGAGAATGGACCCGTAAAGAAAAAAGCGCGAGCGCCGAAACGTCAGCAATTTTTACGCAGCGCGGCTATAATCGCGCCACACACGATGTTTTTATCTCCTTTGATCCAACCGCGGACCCCTCTTTTTTATGCTGAGTTATCGCCACAGTTTTCATGCCGGCAACCATGCCGACGTGCTCAAACATACCGTTGAAAGCCTGATCCTCACCGCCCTGATGGAGAAGGAAAAACCGTTTCTCTATCTGGATACCCACGCCGGTGCCGGACGTTACCAGCTGAGCGGAGAGCACGCCGAGCGTACCGGTGAATATCTGGAAGGCATTGCGCGCATCTGGCAGCAGCCGGACGCGCCAGAACTGCTGAAGCCTTATCTGACGGCCGTTCGCAACCTCAACCCGCATGGCACCTTGCGCTACTATCCAGGCTCGCCGCTGATCGCCCGCTATCTGCTGCGTGAAGAGGACAAGCTGGAGCTGACCGAACTGCACTCCAGCGACTATCCGCTGCTACGTTCCGAATTCAGCAAAGATGCCCGTGCACGCGTAGCGCGTGGCGACGGCTATCAGCAGTTAAAAGCCAAACTGCCTCCGCTGAGCCGTCGTGGTCTGATTCTGATCGATCCGCCGTACGAAATGAAAAGCGATTATCAGGATGTGGTGAAAGGCATTCAGGAAGGCTACAAACGCTTTGCTACCGGTGTGTATGCGCTGTGGTATCCGGTGGTGCTGCGCCAGCAAATCAAACACATGATTAAAGACCTGGAAGCCAGCAACATCCGCAACATCTTGCAGATCGAACTAGCGGTGCGTCCGGATAGCGATCAACGCGGCATGACTGCCTCCGGCATGATCGTGATTAACCCGCCGTGGAAGCTGAAAGCGCAGATGGAAGAGCTGCTGCCGTGGCTGCATCAGAAGCTGGTGCCGGCGGGTACCGGTCACTACAGCGTGACGCAGATCGTTACAGAATAGCGGGCTTATAGGGTGCGGTTTCTGAGCAGCACCTTGCCGTTGCCCTTCTAAGGACACTTTTTATGTGGATCATTCTGGCTGGCGCACTCACTGTGCTGTCACCTGCCAAACGCCTTGCCGTACTTCTGCTGTTATTGGCGACGATAATGGGCCTGTTCCAGGATGTGCTGGACTGGCCTGCTCTCGCCATTTTAGGTGCCATCGCTTTGCTGGCGTGGGTGCGGGTGGAAAATCCCACCAACCGTGCCTTGCTGCTGATCAGCGAAGCGCTGCTGGTGCTGATCGCCGGTGGCCTGTTCCTGCATCTGCTGCCTGGCTTTAACAACCCGCGCCAGATCGAGGAGATGCAGGTTGGCCCCAACAGTGTGCCGTTCAGCTTCTACTACAACTTTGATAAAGCGCTGATTCCCTTTGTGCTGCTGGCTGCCTTGCCCACGCTGTTCCGTGCGCAGCAGTTTCCTGCGCCGCACAAGATTCTGTGGCTGCTGTTACTGGCGGCGATCCCGCTGCTGCTGTACGTCGCGGTGCTGCTGGGTGGACTGGCGATTGAGCCACACTGGCCGGACTGGCTCGGCAGCTTTATGCTGGCAAACCTGTTCTTTGTTTCGCTGGCCGAAGAAGCGTTCTTCCGTGGCTATGTGCAACAGCGCCTGCGCCAGAAAATCGGTGGCGTAGCGGCACTGTTGCTCACCGCACTGCTGTTTGGTCTGGCGCACTTCCCTGGCGGCATGATGCTGGTGGTCTTCGCCACTCTGGCCGGGTTAATTTACGGCCTGGCGTGGCACTGGAGCGGGCGTGTGTGGGTCGCCACCGGCGTCCATTTCCTGTTCAACATGATGCACCTGCTGTTCTTTACCTATCCGGCGTTACAGCACTAAATTTCGAACACCGCGAAATCCCGTGCCAGCTCGGTCGCTGCAAACACCGACTGGCACTCCGCCAGCAGTCTCTCTCGATCGCTCGACAAATAACGCGAACTGAAGTGCGTGGCGATCATGCGTTTTGCACCTGCCAGTTTTGCCACTTCGGCGGCCTGAATCGTCGTGGAGTGGCCGCGACCATTAGCTTTTTCGGCCATTGCAGCTTCCAGCGTGGTTTCATGCACCATCACATCCGCATCAGCCGCCAGCGCAAGCGCCACTTCGGTCGGGCCGGTATCACCGAATATCGCCACCACTTTGCCTCTGGTCGCCGGGCCGAGATACGCCGCGCCGTTAATTTCGCGCCCATCCTCCAACCGGATGCGTTTACCTTCTTTCAAATCCTGATACCAGGGCCCGCGCGGTACCCCTTCCGCTTTCAGGCGCGGCGCATCGAGGAAGCCCGGTTTATCATGCTGTTCAATACGATAGCCATAACACTCCACCACATGATTCATCGGATAGGCGATGACGCGGAACTCACCATCATCCAGCACTTCGCCCGCTTCAATTTCTATGATCTCAAGTGGGAAGCCGGTGTAAGAACCACTGAGACTGAGCGCCGTCTCGACAAACTGTTTGATGCCTTTTGGACCGTAAATCGTCATCGGCTCCAGCAGCCCGGCCATCGAACGGCTGGTGAGCAAGCCCGGAAGACCGAAGATGTGGTCACCGTGCAAGTGGGTAATAAAGATTTTTTCCAGCCTGCTCGGCTTGAGTGCGGAGCGCATAAACTGGTGCTGCGTCGCTTCACCGCAGTCGAACAGCCAGGTGTCGCCCCGTTTCGACAGCGTCAGTGCAATCGCCGTGACGTTACGTTGCAGGCTCGGCGCACCCGCGCCGGTGCCGAGAAAAGTCAGATGCATAATGTCTTCCATGTAAGCGGAACCTGGATTTAACCCTATCACAAACATAGGCTGAACCTTTGCGCCTCTTGCGCAAGCAGCGTTACACTCTATGCCAATTTTCTCCCAAAAGATGGACATTCCGCATGACCCGACATTTTGACTACCTCGCCATCGGCGGCGGCAGCGGCGGTATCGCCTCAATTAACCGTGCCGCGATGCATGGCCAGAAATGCGCGCTGATCGAAGCGAAAGAATTGGGCGGCACCTGTGTCAACGTTGGCTGCGTGCCGAAAAAAGTGATGTGGCATGCGGCGCAGATTGCCGAAGCTATTCACCTGTACGGCCCGGACTACGGTTTCGATACCACCGTGAACAATTTTGACTGGTCAGTGCTGGTGAAAAACCGCAGCGCCTATATCGATCGCATCCACACCTCGTATGACAACGTGCTGGGTAAAAACAACGTCGAAGTGATCAAGGGCTTCGCCCGCTTTATCGATGCCAACACCGTGGAAGTGAATGGCGAAACCATCACGGCCGATCACATCCTGATCGCCACAGGCGGTCGTCCAAGCCATCCAAAAGTGCCTGGCGGGGAATACGGTATCGACTCTGACGGTTTCTTTGAGCTTGATGCGCTGCCGAAGCGTGTCGCGGTGGTCGGCGCAGGGTATATCGCGGTGGAACTGGCCGGTGTGGTCAACGCACTGGGTGCCGAAACCCATCTGTTTGTGCGCAAACACGCGCCGTTGCGCAGCTTCGATCCACTGATTATCGATACGCTGGTAGAAGTGATGCAGGCCGAAGGCCCAACGCTGCATACCGAGTCGATCCCGAAAGCGGTGATCAAGAACGCCGACGGCAGCCTGACGCTGCAGCTGGAAAATGGCCATGAGCAAACTGTCGATTGCCTGGTGTGGGCGATTGGTCGCGAGCCGGCGACCGACAATCTCAACCTCTCCGTGACCGGCGTGGCGCTGAACGAGAAAGGCTATATCAACGTTGATAAGTTCCAGAACACCAACGTGAAAGGCATCTATGCGGTGGGCGATAACACCGGCGCGGTGGAACTGACGCCTGTCGCGGTGGCCGCCGGTCGTCGTCTTTCGGAACGTCTGTTTAACAACAAACCGGACGAGCACCTGGATTACAGCAATGTGCCGACCGTGGTATTCAGCCATCCACCGATTGGCACCGTTGGTTTGACCGAACCGCAGGCGCGCGAGCAGTACGGCGACGACCAGGTGAAAGTGTATAAATCTTCCTTCACCGCGATGTACACCGCCGTCACCCAGCATCGCCAGCCGTGCCGCATGAAGCTGGTGTGTGTTGGCCCGGAAGAGAAGATTGTCGGCATTCACGGTATCGGTAACGGTATGGACGAGATGCTGCAAGGCTTCGCTGTGGCACTGAAGATGGGCGCTACCAAGAAAGATTTCGACAACACCGTGGCGATTCATCCGACGGCGGCGGAAGAGTTTGTCACCATGCGTTGATCAATGGGGCGGCATTTGCCGCCCTTTTTACTGCATCAGCAACACCGGCACTTCCACCACCGCCACGTCCTGCTCACCGCTCTCCATCAGGCGGAACACCGTTTCCATCATGCCTGCCACATCCTGTTTCACCATGCTGATGTCTTTACACAACAGCGCGACGAACGGGTCCCAGTCGAAACAGCCAATCGCCGGGTGTTTATCATCGGATAACAGATCCTCAGCACGCAGAAACTGCACCACCCCTTCCAGCGAAATGGTCGAATTCACAAACAGGCCAAATTGCCCCGTTACATACTGCTGAAAGTGATTTTTCAACGCCGTTTGCGCTTTTTCTGGCTCGTAGCCACACAGCAGCAGATTTTCCTCCGGCACAGAAATGCCTCGTTCCTGATGTGCCGCCAAAAAGCCGCGCAGGCGCTCTTTACTGTTATGATCGCTGGCACGCCCCCCGATAAAAATCAGCGGCTGCGGGCACTTCTCCAGCAGGCTAAGCGTCAGGCTCAATGCGCCATTGAAGTTATCCGAAATCACTGAAGGCGCCAGCGAACCGGGCAGATCAAGATTCAGCGAGGGAACGTCCGCGGCCTGACAAAGTGCAGTGATGCGATCTGGATCGGTGGCCCCGGTCACCACCATGTAATCCACCTGCCAGGAGAGCATGGTGCGCGCCGCTTCGAGTTCCAAATCAGGATCGCGCTGCGTACAGGTAATGACCGGGAACAGGCCGCGATCGCGCGCCATCTGCTCAAAACTTTCCACGATTGAGCCAAAATAGCGGTTGTCGTATTTGGGCACGATCATACCGATGGTTTTCGAGCGCGTGGTTCGCAGCATGCTGGCCTGTCGATTCAGCGCATAACCCTGCTCTTGCGCAATCCGGCTCACCTTCTCAGCAGTGCTGGCACTGATGCGCCGCTTCTTCCAGTTGCCGCTTAAAATCGCGCTCACCGCGCTTGCCGAAACCCCCGTGAGTTCCGCGAGGTCATAAATGGTGGTTTTCTTGTTTTTGCCGATCCGCGTCACAGAACCCATCCCTTTATTGCTCTTTTTGTTGCTGGTTAAAAGTCGGGGTGATAGTTGTGCTTCATCGATTGAGCACCACCTAAAACGCCATTGATAAAGGATTATAAGATGAACACGAACCTCTTCTCCATGCATAACCCACTCAACGGAAAAGTTGCCGCCATTACTGGCGCTGCCTCCGGTATCGGTCTGGAATGCAGCAAAGTGCTGCTGCAGGCCGGGGCTAAAGTCGTCCTGATCGATCGCGATGGCGACAAGTTGCAGCAGCTGGTGGCGGAACTGGGTCCTCAGGCATTGCCATTGCAAATTGACCTGATGGACGGCAAACAGGTTGACGGGATTCTCGACGACATTCTCAAGCTGGCGGGCCGCCTCGATATTTTCCACGCCAACGCCGGTGCCTACATTGGCGGGCCAGTGGCGGAAGGCGATCCCGATATCTGGGATCGCGTACTGAAACTCAACACCAGCGCGGCCTTTCGCTGCGTGCGTTCGGTGCTGCCGCATCTGATCGCGCAGAAATCGGGTGACATCATTTTCACCAGTTCGATTGCGGGCGTGGTGCCCGTGGTCTGGGAACCGATCTACACCGCATCCAAATTTGCAGTGCAGGCTTTTGTGCATTCAACCCGTCGACAGGTGGCACAGCATGGTGTGCGCGTCGGTGCGGTGCTGCCGGGCCCGGTGGTCACTGCCCTGCTCGATGACTGGCCGCAGGAGAAACTGAAGGACGCGCTGGCCAATGGCAGCCTGATGCAGCCCATTGAAGTGGCGGAATCGGTGCTGTTTATGGTGACACGTTCGCCGGGTGTCACAGTGCGCGATATTGTTATCCTTCCCAACAGCGTTGACCTGTAACAAGACGAGGTGCAGCAGCATGAGTAACGAAAAATATCTGATTGGTGTCGATGTTGGTTCAGCCAGCGCTCGCGCGGGCGTGTTTGACCGCGCGGGAAATCTGTTAGGCCATGCAAAACAGTCCATCACCACCTTCCGTGCCCACGGTCATGTGGTTGAGCAATCCGCCAATGAGATTTGGCAGGCGGTCAGTCACTGCGTGCGCGAGGCAGTGGCCACTGCCGCTATCGATCCCGCTGCGGTGGCTGGCATTGGCTTCGATGCCACCTGCTCGCTGGTGGTGATCAATGAACAGGGGCAACCGTTGCCCGTCAGCCCAAACGGAGAGGCGGAACGCAATATTATTGTGTGGATGGATCACCGCGCCACGCAGCAGGCCGATGCCATTAACGCGACGAAACATCCGGTGCTCGACTATGTGGGCGGACGCATCTCACCGGAGATGGAGATGCCAAAGCTGCTGTGGCTGAAAACCCACAACCCGCAGACATTCCAGAACGCCGCACACTTTTTCGATCTCACCGATTACCTCAGCTGGCGCGCGACAGGCGATACGGCGCGCTCATCCTGCACCGTCACCTGTAAATGGAACTATCTTGCGCATGAGCAGCGCTGGGATGCCGACTACTTCAGTGCCATTGGCCTGCCGGAGTTTGCCGAGGAGAAGTTTGCGCGTATCGGACAGCAGATCGTCGAGCCAGGCACACCGTGCGGCACAGGTTTAACCGCGCAGGCCGCCGCCGACTTTGGCTTATCTGCTGGCACGCCCGTGGCCGCCGGGTTAATCGATGCCCATGCAGGCGGCGTCGGTACGCTGGGCGCAGATGGCAGCCCGGAGGATAAACTCGCCTATGTGTTTGGCACCTCGTCCTGCACCATGACGCCGACGCGTGAAGCCGCGTTTGTGCCAGGTGTGTGGGGTCCGTATTACTCGGCGATGGTGCCGGGTTTATGGTTGAGTGAAGGCGGACAAAGCGCGGCAGGCGCCGCCATCGACCGCCTGCTGGAGATGCATCCAGCGGCTGCAAGGGCACAGCAGGCTGCCGATGCCGCTGGCCTTTCACTGCCGGTGTACCTTGCGGAACAGGCTTTGCAGCAATCTCGCAGTGAATCAGCAACGGTGGATTTAGTCGAAGGTCTGCATATCGTGCCGGAATTTGCGGGTAATCGTGCACCTTTTGGCGACCCTTACGCGCGAGCGGTGATTTGCGGTCTGGGTATGGACAATGACGAAGCCAGCCTGATCGCACTGTATATCGCCGGCTTGTGCAGCCTCGGCTACGGCCTGCGCCAAATCATTGAGGCGCAAACCAGCAAGGGTATCGTCACGCGGTCGATTGTCATCAGCGGCGGTGCCGGGCAACACTCGCTGGTACGCCAGTTGCTGGCGGACAGCTGCCAGCTTCCTGTGCAATCCACCCACTGCCCTGAGCCGGTATTACTGGGTTCAGCGATTCTTGCCGCTGCCGCCAGTGGCGTATATTCCGACGTCACCTCGGCGATGGCCAACATGACCACCGATGAAAAGCGCTGGCATCCTGAGCCGTCGGTTTCGCCACTGCATCAGCACCGTTATGATGCATTTAAATTATTGCAGAGCACCGCGCGTAATATTCGTCAGATAAGCGAATAAACGTCGAATAATATTTCCGTGCGCCGCACAAACGTCGGCGCACGGTTATTTTGCCCTGCCATTTCCTGCAAGATAAAATTTAATTTCTTCACTACTCAAGTTTACACCACCGGGATACTATTTATCCCTTAGCTAGCGCCCTTCGCGCTGGCATTTTTATGCGTTTTTTAAGGCAAGGGGAGCAACATGTTTACCGGTATTAAGCCGTGGTTCGAGGTTCAGGCAACCGCATGAATATCATCAGCATCATTATGTCTGCAGGCAAAGCCTCGGTGGATGTCGCGTTGTACACGCTTATTCCTATCATGGTGGTGATGTTATTCATCATGAAATATCTGGAAGTGAAAGGCGTGCTGGATTTTGTGGTACGTCATTCCACACCGTTATTAAAACCTTTAGGTATTACCGGACTGGCATTATTTGCGCTGATCCAGCTGAACTTTGTCAGTTTCGCCGCGCCGTTAGCGGCATTAGCGATTATGGAAAAACGTGGCACTTCCGATCGCCATATGGCGGCCACGCTGGCGATGCTGTTTGCCATGGGGCAAGCCAACGCTTTTTATCCGCTGATTCCTGCCGGGCTCAACTGGAGTGCCGCGATACTCATCTCCATCTGCGGCGGGGTGCTGGCGGCAGCCACCACTTATCATTTCTTTGGGCGCAAGCTCTCGGATGCAGCGCTGCTCAATGAAGATGAAGCCGTTGCGAATAATGAAAGCAAAATGGGACTGATCGCCATCATCAACAGCGCGGGTGCGGACGCGATTCGTCTGGCGCTGGGATCGCTGCCGATGCTGATTCTCTCACTGTCGGTGGTGGGGATTTTGAAAGAGTCCGGCGGGATTGAGATGCTTACCCGGCTGGTTTCTCCGCTGCTGGACAGATTCAACATCTCTGAAGTGTATATTCTGCCTGCACTGACCAAATGCCTGGCAGGCGGCACCGCCTACTACGGCGTGGTAGCCGGGCTGGTCGAAAAAGGTTTATACAGTGCGCACAACATCAACGCCTCGGCGGGTTGGTTTATTCAGACCTTTGATTTACCGGGGATTGGTATCTTCCTTGGCCTGTCGAGTCGTTTCCCGCGTCTGTTCCGTTTCGCCGTGCCGGGCATCATCCTCGGCATTGCACTGCGCGGTGTGGCACACGCTCTGATATTTTAATTAACCCTGGCGCTGAAAGACTTATTCAGCGCCTTGTTTAAATAACACTACAATTCCCGCGTGTTATTTTAAATTAACCCTATTCCTTTCATCGTTATTTTCATCAGTTGCATCACCTTTAATTATCGTACTATTATCACCAGCATGGTTTTGCACAAACCCATTAATCCCGATGAATTATCCGGTTAATTAATTCCTTAATTACATTGCAGGTAATATTCCTGTACGTCATCTATTGATACGCAGATAGGGTAGATCCATGAGCGGTAAGCAAATAACGTGGAATGGCGGGTTACAACCTGAAGCCATCGAGATTTTGTCCCAGGACGGCGGCATGATTGTGAGCCCAACGAAAGTCGGTTACATCATCATGACCTCCGATAAAGCCGGGTTAGAGCGTAAGTTTGAAGCCAAGCAGCGCAAGCGCAACAAGCCAGGCGTGGTACTATGTGGCTCGCTGGAACAACTGCGTTCACTGGCTCAACTGACGCCGGAAATTGACCAGCTTTATCAGCAGCATTGGGATCAGGATATTTTGCTGGGCTGTATTTTACCGTGGCGCGAAGATGCGTTGGCGCGTATTCCGGCTGACGGTTCAAAAGAGCTGATGATGGATGGCCGCCAGACCAGTTGCTTCGTGATTAAATTTGGCCGCCCCGGTGAAAATATTGCGAAAGCGCTGTGGGAAGAGCACGGGAAATTCTCCTTCGCCAGTTCCGCCAACCCATCGGGTCAGGGAAACCGTGGTCTGGTTGAGGGTATTGGCGAACGTATTGAAGCGCGTGCTGATTTAATTATTGAAGCCAATGACTACGTGAAATCCATTCAGCCTAACGACGAAAATAAAGTGCGCTACGAACAAGGCGTAATGGTGTCGATGGTCGATAGCGAAGGTCGTCTGATTCCACAGCAAAACGGCGAGCGTAAAATCACCCCGTGCCCGGTATTGATTCGCAAAGGCCTTGATGTCGATAAAATCATGGCGTTGCTGTCGGACATCTTCCCGTCCTGGGATTACCGTCACGGCGATTACTACTGATGTCACTAGCCTGTTTCCTGGTTTGGGAAACAGGCTAATTCGCGTTACCACTCCACGGTGATTTTGCCGAAGTGTCCCGCCGACTGCTGATGCTGGAAGGCCGCAGGCAGATCGTTCAGCGCACCGTAACTGTCACTGATCACCGGGCGAATACCCGTTTGCTCTAACGCGCGCACGAAATCCTGCTGCTGACGACGATGGCCGACAATCAACCCCTGAATACGCGCCTGCTTTGCCATCAATAGCGAGGTGGGTATCACGCCTTCGAACCCGGTCAGCACACCAATTAACGCGATATGACCGCCCACGCGCACCGCTTCAATCGACTGTGCCATGGTGCCCGGCCCGCCCAGTTCAATCACCACATCCGCGCCTTTGCCCTCAGTCAGCTGCTGAACCGCTTTGCCCCACTCCGGCGTGGTGCGATAGTTGATGCCCGCATCGGCCCCCAGCTCTTTGGCTCTGGCCAGCTTCTCATCCGATGAAGATGTGACAATCACTCGTGCGCCCATCGCTTTGGCAATTTGCAGCGCAGTAATCGACACGCCGCCGGTGCCCAACGTGACGATGGTATCGCCCGATTTAATCTGCGCATCGCCTACCAGTGCGCGCCATGCCGTCAGGCCAGATGTGGTAATCGTCGCGGCTTCGGCATGCCGCCAGCCGCGCGGTGCGAGGGTAAAGTGATGCGCAGGACGCACCACCACTTCGGCGGCAAAGCCGTCTTTTCCATCGCCGGGTGTCTGGGTGAAATTGCCGACCTGAGCAAACGGTAGCCCATCCTGCCACTGTGGGAAGAAACAGGACACCACATGGTCGCCGGGATTAAAGTCGGTGACGCCTGCACCGACCTCTTCGACCACGCCCGCACCGTCCGCCATCATAATGCGATCTTGCTCGGTGGGGATCGATCCGTTAGCCACCAGCAAATCGTGGAAGTTAAGTGAGGTGGCATGGCTCGCCACGCGGATCTCTCCGGCGCCCGGTTTACCGGGATCGGGCAGATCCGCCAGCTGCAAGTGCTCTAAACCGCCGGGTTGTTTCAGGATCATCGCTTTCATAACCACTTTCTCCTTAGCAAAACGCTCAATACAAAGCATGCCGCTGCGAAACGTGCATGCCTTCTTTTGTGCGCTAAGTTTGGCAGCGATGCCGCTTCCCTGCCTGTTACTCCGTGCGGTTATGCGAAAAGCTTTTACACATCCGCACGATAGGCTATCTCTTTCTGCAAACGCAGCTCTGCCAGGCGTCGTTCCAGCGCGGCTTCGATATTGTCATACGCCGTGCTGCCCAGTGCCAGACGCAGCGGCATGGCGGGTTGATCCAGCGTGGCGATCATCGCGGTGACAGATTTCGCGGCATCGCCTTTGATCGCGAACTCGCCAGACATAATCGCGCGGCGCACTTCACCGGAGGCGGTGTCCCGATAAACATCCTGCGCCTCAGCAATATCCAGCCCGGCACCAAAGTGAGTGGCGGTTGGACCCGGCTCCACCAGCAGGAAATCGATGCCAAAGCTGGCAACTTCCTGGCGTACCGCTTCAACAAATCCTTCGATGCCCCACTTGCTGGCGTGATACAGGCTGAAGTTGGGATAAGCCACCTGCCCGCCTTCCGAGGAAACCTGCGCGATGCGCCCGCCGCCCTGCTGGCGCAGCAGCGGAATCACGGCGCGAATTAGCTGGATTGAGCCGGTGAGGTTGGTGGCGATCTGACGATCAATCTGCGTATCGCTCAGCTCTTCCGCCGCGCCAAACAGACCATAGGCGGCATTGCTGACCACCACATCGACGCGCTCAACGTTGGCAAATGCCTGCGCGATGGCTGGCGCAATGCTGGCGGTGTTCGCCAAATCCAGCATCATGACCTGTAACTGCCCACCGTATCGCGCTTGCAGATCCGCCATTGCCTCAGTGCGACGTACGCAGGCCAGCACGCGATCGCCACGTGCCAGTAAATCTTCACTCATCAAACGGCCCAGCCCACTGCTGGCACCGGTAATTAACCAGGTTTTCATTTTGTCGTCCTCCGGTTGAAAACCCGATGATAGATCGCTTTACTGGTGGTCATAATCTCCCTAATCGCGCATGACCTGGTGAGTAAATACCACCAATGAGAAGACCTTCCTGGCATGAACTTCAGGCCATCAAAACGTTGGGCGAGCAGCGCAGCTTCCGCCGTGCCGCTGAGATGCTCGGCCTGAAGCGCTCTTCACTCAGCCATCTGGTGAAAGCGCTGGAACAGAATCTGGGGGTACAGCTTTTTCAGCGCACGACCCGCAGCGTATCGCTCACTGATGCCGGGCAACAGTTAATCGATCGCCTCGCTCCACTACTGAATAAAATGGATGAAGTGCTACACGATGTCAGCGCCCGCCGCCAGCAGCACGCAGGCACCTTACGCATCAGTGCCAGCGATGCGGCTATTAGCATCCTGCTGGAAAAAGTGGTGCCGGGATTTTGCGCTGATTACCCGAACATTCAGCTCGATTTTGCCGCGCAGGGTGAACTGGTGGATATCACAGCCGCCGGGTTTGATGCCGGCATTCGGCTGATTGAAGATGTGCCGCAGGATATGGTGGCGATTGCGCTGGGCGGCCCGCTGAATTTTATCACCGTGGCTTCACCGGCCTATCTCGCCGCACACGCCCCCATCAAGCAGCCGCAGGATTTGTTGCAGCAGCAGTGCATTCGCCATCGTCTGCCGAGCGGGAAACGCTATCGCTGGGAGTATGAGAATGCGGGGAAACGCTATGAACTGGATGTACCGGGCACGATCACCTTAGATAATAACGCGCTGATGACCCGCGCGGCCATCAGCGGATTGGGCATTGCTTATGTACCGTCGCTTTACGCCGAAGCGGCGCTGCAATCCGGCCAGTTAGTGGAACTGCTCGCCGACTGGCGGGTGCAGTCGGCAGGTCTGGCCTTGTGGTTCCCGCCCAACCAGCATCAGTCGATGGCGCTGCGGCTGTTTATCGATGCTCTGAAAAACAGCCTGCCGCGCCAGTCGTAATTCAAGCCTGACGCTGTGGCGCTTTGTGCACCATGGTGTAAGCGTAATCCACGCCCATGCCGTATGCGCCGCTGTGCTCACGCACCAGATCCATCACCGCATCGTAGGTTTCTTTGCGTGACCAGTCGCGCTGGTATTCCAACAGCACTTGCTGCCAGGTCACCGGCACGGCACCGGCCTGCACCATGCGCTGAATGGAACGTTCGTGGGCATCGACGCTGGTGCCGCCTGAAGTATCGGTCACCACATACACTTCAAAGCCCTCTTTCAAGGCCATCAGGGCCGGGAAAGTCAGACAAACTTCCGTCCAAAGCGCTGAAATAATCAATTTCTTACGGCCGGTTTTCTTCACCGCTTCAACGAATTTGGCATCTTCCCATGAGTTCATCGAAGTACGCTCAATCGGCTTCGATTCCGGGTGCACCGCCAGCAGTTCTGGCCAAATATAGCCGCTAAAACTTTCGGTTTCTACAGAGGTATAAATCACCGGCACGTCGAAAACTTTGCCCGCTTTTGCCAAAGCGACGGTGTTATTTTTGAGCTGCTGGCGATCAATATTGGCGACGCCGAAAGCCATCTGCGGCTGGTGGTCGATAAAGATCAGAGTTGAGTTCTGTGGGTCGAGCAGGTCGAGTTTAGACATGATGTATTCCTCTAAAGTGTTTTTAAATTTGTGTGTTGTGCTGCTGGAATGAACTTTAGAGAAAGGGGCCGCTAAGAGATAACGCAAAGAATTTTACAACTTATTCAAACTGTTTTTAGAAGACTGATTTAAAAAGATAAATTAACACTCAACACAGCAATTTCAGCCTCAAATGCGCTGTTTTTCACATTGCTTCCGGTGTATCAGCAGGCGTAACCTGTGCCAACAAAATCATAAAAAAACACCATCGCAAAATGATCGTACGTCCTCGTCAACACTGGTTCATCAGGTTGTTTGACTGGCACGGCTCGGTGCTGGTTAGCATTGTGTTTCGCCTGTCGCTCAACCTGCTGATGTCGGTGATCGCCATTATCGGCTATCCGTGGTACTCCACTTTCGGCATTCACCTCACGACTGCACCGTTCAGCTTGATTGGCGTGTCGATTGCCATCTTTCTTGGCTTCCGCAATAACGCCAGCTATGCGCGTTTTATTGAAGCGCGCACGCTGTGGGGCAATATGCACATCACGCAACGCTCACTGCTGCGCCAGATAAAATGCATTCGCGGCATCAGTGAAGCGCAAGTGCAGGAGTTTGTAGGGCTGCAGCTGGCATTTAGCTGGGCAATGAAACATCGGCTGCGTAAAACCGATGCGCAGGCCGATCTGGCGCGCTTGCTGCCGGAGAAGTGGCACAGTGCCGTATTGAGCCATCCGATGCCGACCTCACAGACCTTGTTATGCATGGGCGAATGGCTGGCGCAGCGGCGCGATGAGGGTCTGGTGTCGGATATTGTCTGGCAGAGTATCGATGACAATCTCAATCATCTGTCGGCTTATCTGGGCGGCTGCGATCGCCTTGCCAGCACGCCGATTCCGTTTGCCTACAGCCTGATTCTGCATCGCACCGTGTACCTGTTCTGTACCCTGCTACCGTTTGCGCTGGTGGCGGATTTGCATCTGATGACGCCGTTGGTGTCGGTGTTTATCTCGTACACCTTCCTGTCGCTGGAGTCACTGGCGGAAGAGCTGGAAGATCCGTTCGGCACTGCGCCCAACCATCTGCCACTGGATGCGCTGTGCGTGAATATCGAACGTAATTTGAAGGCGATGAACAATGATTTCCCGTTGCCGGAACCGCGCCAGCCGGATGAGCATTTTAATCTGACGTAATGCGTCCATTTGCCTGGCGCGCATAACAACACAGCCGGGCATATGGCTAACAGATCAGACCGACCACATAGCTAACACTTTTGTGGTCCGTCTCTTCGGATAATACGTTTTTTTGCCCGATTAACTGTGCAGATCCAGCCAGCGCACATACGCCTGATCCCAGAGCGCAGCAGGCGTACCCGCTTTCCCCAGACCAAAGCCATGCCCACCGCTGCTGAGTTCAATCAACTCCACTGGAACCTGCATCCGACGGCAGGCATCGCGCATCATTTCAGTGTTATGGGGATTGGAGGTGTGATCATCTTCCGCCTGCGCCAGGAACGTCGGTGGATATTGTCGGGTGACATAATTCTGCACTGACCAGTTCGCTTCCTGAGTGGGTGTCGCGTGATCGCCTACCATCATCAGGTGCGTCTTGGTGTTCTGATATGGCGCTTCAAGGGTGATGACCGGATAGATCAGGCCAACGCTATCGGCCGTAGGTCGGATTTGATCGAGCGGGTCCTGCGCCGGATAGGTTTCGAAATCAGGACGTGCGGCAGCCATGCCAAGCAGATGTCCGCCAGCGGAGAAGCCGAGCAGATGCACTTTACTCTCCATAGAACGTACCAGACGAATGGCGCGCTGCGCATCCTGCAGCGGCGCGAGATTGCCCGCCTGCCACTTTTCTCCCGGCAAGCGGTAACTCAGTACGTACACGGTGTAACCGTTGGCATTTAACCAGCGCGCCACCGGCCAGGCTTCACGTCCCATGCCGATAAAACGATAGCCGCCGCCAGCCGCCACGATCACCGCTTCACCGTTGGGATTCTCGGGGCGAAATCGTTGAATCGCCGGAGAAACGATGTTGGTCCAGGAGCCGTTCATACTGACTTTCAACAGCCCAGACGGCCCACCGCCGCCTGGCGGATCGTCTGGCCACAATGGGATGATGTCATCACGGGCAAACAGTTTGCCTGTGGTCATTGAGAGGACGGTTGCCCCGGTTGCCAACAATAAGTGACGCCGTGTAAGTTTCATGCCCAGTAGCCAGTATTGAAATAAACATGTCAGCCTTGTGGGCTGCGTCTCGTTATGTGATACGTGTCAACTTTCAACGCTGGCGATTATGTACGCATTTTGTACAAAAGATCCATAGAAAAAGCGCCTATAAAGGCGCTTATTTTATAGTGAATCCGCCAAATTTTTCCGCTAAATGAAAGAGAACACTCGAGATCACGTAATTGGTTAGACGCTGAAATCCCCTAAATAATTCGAGCTGTAGCAAGGCGGCAAGTGCGTGAGTCCCCGGGAGCTTACTTCAGTAAGTGACCGGGGCGAACAAACGCAGCCAACGCCGCTACAGTTCGAAGTATGACGGGGATTTAATCCTGTTGCTGGAATTGGGTCATAACTGTTTGCTCGCACTGCTGCTGATTATGGCGCAGCTGCGTGCGTTCATCCTCGCCCAGTTCCATCCAGGCGCTGATCACTTCCTGCGCCGTTTCTTCATTGAATTCAGTCTTATCCATCGCCGAAGAAGACTGGCTGGCAGCCAGCTGAGACTTCATCTTCGCGGTATAGGTATCCAGATCGCTGGTCTTTTTTTCGCTGCTTACCAGATGGCACAGCTGGCTGGCATACACATTCTCTTCGCTGGTGTTATCACCGTCAGCGGCGAAGAGAGGGGCGGAAAGCGAGAGCCCAACGAGGGCGATTAATATGGCTTTCATAACAGACTCCAGTAATTTCCAGAAAATCACTTTTGATTATGTTGCGCACGTGCCGCCTGACGGGCGGCACGCCAGTTTAATAACGGCGTCACCGTGATGCCGTGCAGTACGATGCTGCACACCACTAACGTCAACGCCATATCCACCATTTGCTCTGCTTGTGGGCCACGCATGCCGTGCACCCAGGCGTAAGCAATGTAATTGATACTGCCGATGCCGCGAATCCCCAGCCAGCCAATGAGCAAACGGCGCATGAGCGGTATCTCACAGCGCCAGGTGGTGATCCATACCGCCAGCGGACGCACGACCACAAACAGCAGCAGCGCGAGGCCAATGCCAGTTAGATTCCAGTGATGCGCCAGCGTGATACCCAGTACTACCATCAGGCCGGCAGCCAGCAGGCGTTCGATGGTATCGCCAAACGACAACGCATCGCCGACTACCAACCCCATTGATTTGACCATACCGCTGCCACCGTGCGCCAGTCGTTGATTGGGATTGACGCGCGCCTCAGCGGGCAAGTATTGCTCCTCTTCTGACAACTCGTCTTGCGGATAGTGCTTTACCACACGCAGCTCAGCGCGACGTAGCCCAACACCCGCCGCAAAGGTGGCGAGGAAGCCGGATGCATCTACCGCTTGCGCCGCCGCATAACTAAGCGCGATGAGTGCCAGCGCGAGAAAATCATTGGGTGCAATATCCTGATGCGCGCTGCGCAACTGGGTCGCCAGTTGGCCAATCAAGCGACCGAGCAGATAGCCAATGGCTACCCCGCCGCCGATGGCCCACAGCCCATCTCTCAACGCCCATTCACTCAAATGGCTGATACTCAGCGTATCGGACTGCATCATGAGCAGCGCCAGCATCAACAGCGGCAGCGCCGATCCATCGTTCATGCCCGCTTCGCTGGAAAGCGCCACGCGTAATGCGTCATCATCGCGCGCATCGTTAACGGAAATCAGGCTGGCCAGCACCGGATCGGTCGGTGCCACAATGGCGCCAAATGCCAGCGACAGCGCCCAGTCAAAACCGGTCATCCACTGCACCAGCAGCGTCATGCCGCCTACGGTGAGAAGCATGGCAGGAAACGCCAGCCGCACCCCCAGGCGCCAGGCATGGGCCGTGAGTGGCACGCGTAATTTAAGGCCTGTGATAAACAGCGAGGCTGCCATGGCGATTTCGGTGAGATGGGCGGCGAGTTCGGCGTGCCCGAGAATATCGAGTTGCAGCAGATTGAGCAGCCATGGGCCGCAGAGAATACCCGCGAACAGGTAAAGTCCAAATGCGGTCACTGGCCCACGGTGAATCCAACCGGAAGCCAGTGACATGAGAAGTAACAGACCACCGGTAGCGGCAGTCCAGGCCAGGAAGTTCATAACGCTCCGTTTTTAAATAACATTCTCCCTTAAGCCTGGCACAGGATTGACGATCAGTTTTTCAGGTGACGACTCGCCAGACGAATCAGCAACGCAAGCGCAGCGGCAAGTGTGGAGAGCGCCACCACGCCGGTCCAGCCAAAGTGCGCCAGCGCCAGGCTTCCAAGTGCCGCACCGGTCGCCATGCCAATAAACACCACGGTAAACATCAACGCATTCAGTCGGCTACGCGCTTCTGGTGCCAGGCTGTAGACCAGCGTCTGATGCGCTACCAGTGTGGCCTGCACGCCCAAATCGAAGCCAATGGTGCTGATGATGATCAGGCCAATCTGAGCCGGAACCGGTAACAGTGGCAGCAGGAACATCAGCGCAAATGACACCATCACCAGCGTGGCACCATACTGGGTGACACGGGCAGGGCCGATGCGATCCGCCACGCTTCCCGCCAGCGGTGCCGCCAGGGCCCCAGCCGCACCCGCCAGACCAAACGCCCCTGCTACTGCACTTTCAAAATGAAAGCGCTCACTCAGCATCAGCGCCAGCGTTGACCAGAAGGCACTGAAACCCACCGACAGCAAGCCCTGTGCCAGTGCGGCACGACGTAGCGTCTGATGATGTTGCCACAGGTGCGCCAGCGACAGCAGCAGACGTGGATAGCTGACAGAGGTGCCCGGTTTAAAGCGCGGCAACACACGCCACAGTGCGAGGCTAATCAACAGCACGGCCACCGCCGCCACCATGTACATGGTGCGCCAGCCCAGATATTCCGCCACCACGCCGCTCACCACGCGTGACAGCAGAATACCGACCAGCAAGCCGGTCATCACCGTGCCAACAGTTTTACCGCGACTGCGCTCCGGCGCTAACGCCGCCGAAGCTGGCACGATGTCCTGCGCCACGGTGGCGGTTAAGCCGGTGACAAAGCTGGCGATCAGTAACGCGTTGATGCCGCCCGAGAAGCCACACAACAGCAGCGCGGCGACCAGCATCAGGCCTTTAATCAGAATAATGGTGCGGCGATCGTGACGGTCACCGAGCGGTGCCAGCAGCAGAATACCCAGCGCGTATCCCGCTTGCGTCAGCATCGGCACCATGCCGACGCTACCAATTCCAACGTTAAATTGTTTGCTGATGATATCCAGCATCGGCTGGCTGTAGTAAATCGATGCCACGCTAAGCCCGGCTCCTGCGGCGAGCGTAAACACCAGCGGCGCTGGCAGTTTTTCAGCTGGCAATGCAGTAGATTGCGAAATGGCTGACATAGTGAATTCCCCCGTGAAAGTGCGCTTATTAAAGCGCGTCACGGCCATACGCGGTAGACTCATTAAACACAGAACTGTTATGCACGGTGCGTATGAGCAATCCAACCAGTATTGACCGCATTGAACTGATGCAGACCTTTATACGTATTGTCGAAAGTGGATCGCTGTCAGCCGCCGCTGCGCAGTTGGGCACGACACAACCCACCATCAGCCGCCGGTTGCAGGCACTGGAACAGCGGTTAGGACTGAAGCTGATTCTGCGCACCACCCATGCACTAAAACTCACCGATGACGGCGAACGTTGCTATGCGCAGGCGCGGCAGTTGCTGGCGACCTGGCACGCGCTAGAGGATGAACTAACAGGTTCCAGTGACGACCCGATTGGCACACTGCGCGTGCGTGCACCCCATGCATTTGGACAAGACCAGTTGATCGATCCGCTGGTGGATTACCTGCAGCGCTACCCGCGCTTGACGGTGGAGTGGATGCTCAATGATCGCACGCCGGACTTTATCAGTGAAAACGTCGACTGTGCGATTCAGGTGGGTGTAGTAAACGATCCCTCGCTGGTGGCGATTCTGCTGGCTGAAGTGCCGCGCTTTGTGGTCGCCGCACCTTCACTGCTGGCACAGCATGTGCCGATTGAGGATGTCAGCCAGCTCACCGAATTACCCTGGCTGGCACTGACCAGCTTTTACCGCAATGAGCTTGCACTACAGCGCTTAAGTGATGGGCAGCCGATGAATCTGCCGATTGCGCCTCGCCTCGCCAGCGACAGCTTATACGCCATCCGCAAAGCCGCGCTGGCGGGCATGGGTGCGGCGATTGTGTCGTCGTGGGTAGTACAGGAGGACTTAGCAAAAGGGGATTTGATTCAGCTGGTGCCCGAGTGGCAAGCGCCGCCGCTGCCGGTGTGGCTGACCTATCCGTGGGCCAGCTATTATCCCGCTCGTATGCGGCAGTTTTTTGCGATGATCAGAGAGGTGATGCCGAAACTGGCGGGCACACAGCCGGTGCGGTGAGGGGCCAGGGCGCCATAATGGCGCACCTGGCACACCAAATTACTTCTTCTCGACCTTCGACATATTATCCAGCCAGCCCATCACGAAGGCCGACAGCACAAAGGTCAGGTGGATAATCACGTACCACATCAGCTTGCTGTCATCGACATTGCGCGCGTCCATAAAGATGCGCAGCAGGTGGATCGATGAAATCGCTACAATCGAAGCCGCGACTTTGTTCTTCAGCGAGCCGGAATCCATCTTGCCCAACCAGCTCAGCTTCTCTTTGTTCTCATCAATATCCAGCTTAGAAACAAAGTTCTCATAGCCAGAGAGCATCACCATCACCAGCAATCCGCCGACCAGCGTCATGTCCACCAGCGACAGCAGCAGCAGAATCAGATCGTTCTCAGCAATGCTGAGTATGTTGGGCAACAGGTGAAAAATTTCCTGGAAAAATTTAACGGTCAGCGCCAGCAGCCCCAGCGAAAGTCCAATGTAAACCGGAGCCAGCAACCAGCGCGATGAATACATCAGGTTCTCGATAAAACGTTCCATAATTTCCCATTAATCAACAGACAAGTGGTCGATTATAACCGAACTTGTGTGAAGTTATTTCAGCGCTTCTTCAGAAATTTCAGGGGCCGCTGGCAGCGGCAGTGACAAGCGAAACTCTGCGCCCCCTTCCGGTCGGTTTTCCGCCCAAATACGCCCGCGATGGGATTCAATAATGGTTTTACTGATCGCCAGACCGAGCCCGACACCCGGCACCGCCGACTCCTTATCGCCGCGCGCAAATTTGTCGAAAATGCGCGTCATATTCTCTTCGGCGATCCCTGGGCCGTTGTCCCAGACGGCAATCTCCAGCCGCTCTTTGTCACGCCAGGCGCGAATGCCGTGCTGCGCGGCGTTGCCGGCATATTTGAGGCTGTTCTCGATCAGGTTGGTGAACACCCGCTCCAGCATCGCGCTATCGCCTTTGATCAGCACCAGTTCCGGCGGCAAATCGAGTGCAAAATCGTGTCCTTTCAATGAGGGGCCCATACTGCTCAGCGCCCCGCCAATCACTTCATCCAGCGCCACCCACTCCTCGCGCAGGTTGAGTCCACCAGACTGAATACGTGCCATATCCAGCATATTGCTCACCAGCCGAATGGTGCTTAACGTCTGTTCCCGAATCTGGTTCGCCTGGCCGACATATTTTGAGTTATCGCCGGCCAAATCCAGCATCAGCATTTCCGCCTGACCGAACAGCACCGTCAGCGGGGTTCGCAGGTCGTGTGAAAGTGCCGATAGCAGGGCATTACGCAGTTGCTCACGCTCTGCCGCCAAACGAGACGCCGCTTCACTCTGTGACAGCGCCATGCGCTCCAGCGCGTTGGCGATCAGCACCGTAAAAGTTTCAACTAAACGCTGCTGTTCCGGGATCATCAGTTGGCGCAGATTTTCCGGCTCTACCACCAACAGTCCACGGCAGTGATTCCCGCTTTTCAACGGCAGAATTTGATACGGCACCGCTGGCAAGGTATCGGTGCCTGCACCGGCGGGCTGTGCTTTGCTAAAGCTCCATTTGGCGATGCCGAGATCGGGCGGCGTACCAATACTGCTCTCACCCACCGCCTGTAACTCGCCCTGCTCATCCGGCAGCAGCAGCTGGCTGCGTGCCTGCAAGGTGACATCAATCACGCGCTGGCTGGTGGCGGCGATATCCTGCGGCGTGAGCGCGCTGCCGAGCGATTTTGCCATCTCATACAAATGCCGCGCACGCTGTTCACGATAGCGCGCGACTTTAGCCTGATAGCGCACGCCTGCTGTCAGGTTCCCGACGATCACCCCTACCGCCAGCATCACCGCGAAGGTCACCAGATACTGCAAATCCGATACCGCCACGGTGCCGGTCGGGGCGACAAAAAACAGGTCAAAAGCCAGGATGTTGATCACCGTGGCAAACACCGAGGGCCAGCGGCCAAAGCGCAGCGCGACTAACACCACGGCTAACAGATAAATCATCACGCCGTTGGCCGGATCGAACTCCACCAGTAGCCAGCGACCTACGATCGTCACCAGAATACACAGCGCAATCGCCATAAGGCAGCCGCGCAGATGCAGCCGCCACTTATCACTGTTGGCCTGTTTACCGCCCATCGGATGCGGCGCGTCGCGCACCGGTTCGTCCAGTGCCACCACCAGCAAATCGAGGTCTGGGCCAAGCTGGCCCAAACGCTGGGCAAAACTGTCGCGCCGCCAGCGCCGTTGCGGCTGACGACCGGTGACGATTTTGCCGAGATTATGCTCGCGCGCGTAACGCAGCACGGCGCGGGCTTCATCGGGATCGGACAGGGTGGCGGTTTCCGCACCCAGCTCTTGGGCCAGTTGCAGCGTGCGTAAAATGGCACGACGACGTGCTTCCGGCAGGCGATTCAGACGCGGCGTTTCTACGTATACTGCGTGCCACTCGCTGCCGAGACGCGCGGCTAAACGCGCGGCGGTGCGCACCAGTTTTTCACTGCCGGTGTCATCGCCGATGCACAATAAAATGGCGTCACGTGTGTGCCAGACTTTGTCGCGGCCTTGCTGGTCGCGCCAGGCACGCATCTGGTCGTCCACGCGGTCTGCGGTGCGGCGCAGTGCCAGTTCGCGCAGGGCAAACAGGTTGCCTTTGCGGAAGAAGTTTTCAATCGCGCGCTCGGCGCGATCGCCGACGTAGACTTTGCCCTCTTTCAGCCGCTGACGCAGATCGTCCGGCGGCAGATCCACCAGCACTACCTCATCGGCGCTATCGAAAAACGGATCGGGTACGGTTTCGCGTACCTGAATGCCGGTCACACCACCAACCACATCGTTGAGGCTTTCCAGATGTTGCACGTTGACGGTGGTGATCACGTCGATGCCCGCTTCCAGTAGCTCTTCGATGTCCTGCCAGCGCTTGGGATGACGCGAACCCTGTACGTTGGTGTGCGCCAGTTCGTCCATCAGAATCACCGCCGGATGACGCGCCAGTGCCGCATCCAAATCGAATTCCGCGTGCCGCGAACGTCCGGTGGCGCGACGCGGCAATACCGCCAGGCCATTGAGCAGCGCAGCGGTTTCTTCACGTCCATGGGTTTCCACCACGCCCGCCAGCACATCGAGGCCTTGCGCACGTAAACGCTGCGCCTCCTGCAGCATGGCGAAGGTTTTCCCCACGCCCGCGCAGGCGCCAAAGTAGATTTTCAGCTTACCGCGATGGCTGTCGCTGTGATTCAGCAACAGCGCATCGGGATCGGGGCGGGTGATTTCATCGTTCATCAGTTATCCGTCGAGAAAAGCGCGATAAATCGCGCTATCAATCAATTATCCCTGCAGCGCATCCAGCGCCATATTCAGCCGCAACACGTTCACCGTCTCTTCACCGATAAACGGCAGCAGCGGACGCTCAGTATTACGGGCAATCAGCGCTTCCACATCCTTCAGCGCCATATTGCGCGCTGCCGCCACACGCGGTGCCTGCCACAGTGCCGCTTCCGGCGAAATATCCGGATCGAGCCCACTCGCCGATGCGGTCACCAGCTCAACCGGTACCGCAGTTGGAGCCTGTGGATTGGCGGTGCGCAGGGCAGCCACGCGCTCGGCCACCGCTTTATCCAGTGCCGGATTGCTCGCCGCCAGGTTGCTGCCGCTGGAAGCCAATGCGTTATAGGGCGCATCGCCGGTTGCCGATGGACGGCCCCAGAAATGGCCGGGCTGCGTAAATACCTGACCAATCAAATCGGAACCGCGCTCCGCGCCATCCTGCTCAATCAACGAACCGTTGGCCTGTGACGGAAACCACCACTGCGCTAAGCCGGTGGTCAGCAGCGGATAGACCGCGCCGGTTAACAGCGTCAGCAGTATTAACAATACAATAGCCGGACGTAACTGACTCATTTCTCTTCTCCTTAAACCAGGCCAAACAGCGTCAGCAGCAGGTCGATGGCTTTAATGCCAATAAACGGCACCACTAATCCGCCGACACCGTAAATCCACAGGTTGCGACGCAGCAGCGCGGCAGCACTCATCGGACGGTAGCCCACCCCTTTTAGCGCCAGCGGAATCAGGAACACAATCACCAGCGCGTTGAAAATGACCGCCGACAGAATCGCTGAGTTCGGTGAGTGCAGATGCATCACGTTGAGCATATTGAGCTGCGGATAGGTGGCCGCAAACGCCGCCGGGATAATGGCAAAGTACTTCGCCACATCATTGGCGATACTGAAGGTGGTCAGTGAACCGCGTGTCATCAGCATCTGTTTACCGATGTGCACCACTTCCAGCAGTTTGGTTGGGTTGGAGTCGAGATCGACCATGTTCCCAGCCTCTTTCGCCGCCTGCGTGCCCGAGTTCATCGCCACTGCCACGTCCGCCTGTGCCAGTGCGGGGGCGTCGTTGGTGCCGTCGCCGGTCATCGCCACTAAACGCCCTTCCGCCTGATACTGACGAATCAGTGCCAGCTTGGCTTCTGGTGTGGCTTCCGAGAGGAAATCATCCACGCCCGCTTCTGCCGCGATGGCCGCCGCCGTCAGCGGGTTATCGCCGGTAATCATCACCGTCTTAATGCCCATTTTGCGCAGCTCGGCAAAACGTTCTTTGATGCCGCCTTTGACGATATCTTTTAGCGCCACCACGCCCAGCACCTGTGCGCCTTCGGCCACCACCAGTGGTGTGCCACCCGCGCGCGCCACTTCTTCGACGCTGGCGTTCACTTCTGCCGGGAAACGGCCATTGTTGGCTTCGATATGGCGGCGAACCGCGTCAACGGCCCCTTTACGAATCAGACGATCCTGCACGTTGACGCCGCTCATGCGCGTCTGTGCCGAGAACGGAATAAAACTCGCGCCCATGCTGCTGAGATCGCGTTCGCGCAGGTTAAATTTTTGCTTCGCCAGCACCACGATGCTGCGCCCTTCCGGGGTTTCATCCGCCAGCGAGGCCAGCTGCGCGGCGTCCGCTAACTGCTGCTCGGTGACGCCAGGTGCAGGCATAAACTGCGTCGCCTGGCGGTTACCCAGCGTGATGGTGCCGGTTTTATCCAGCATCAGCACATCGACGTCGCCCGCTGCTTCCACCGCACGACCGCTGGTGGCGATGACGTTAGCACCGAGCATGCGGCTCATCCCCGCCACGCCAATCGCCGACAGCAAGCCGCCGATAGTGGTCGGAATCAGACACACCAGCAATGCCACCAGTACCGTCACGCTCACCGGCGTGCCGCCGTAGGCCGAGAACGGCCACAGGGTGGCCGTCGCCAGCAGGAACACGATGGTCAGCGACACCAGCAGAATGGTCAGCGCGATCTCGTTCGGCGTTTTGCGACGTTTGGCACCTTCGACCATGGCAATCATGCGATCAAGGAAGGTTTCGCCCGGATTGACGCTGCACTGGATCACCAGCCAGTCGGACAGAATGCGCGTACCGCCCGTTACCGACGAAAAATCGCCACCGGATTCACGGATCACCGGAGCCGATTCGCCGGTAATCGCACTCTCATCCACTGACGCGCCGCCTTCCAGCACTTCGCCGTCACACGGGATGATGTCACCCGCTTCCACCAGCACCATGTCGCCTTTACGCAAGGTGTCTGCCGCTACCGGCTGCCACTGCGCGCCATGACGTGGCTCAGCCAGCTTTTTCGCATCACTGGTTTTGCTGATGCCTTTCAGGCTGTTGGCCTGCGCCTTACTACGCCCTTCCGCCAGCGCTTCAGCGAAGTTGGCAAACAGTACCGTGAACCACAGCCAGATGGCGACACCGGCGGTGAACCCGGCGTTACCGCTCCGATGGCCTGTCAGCATGCCGATGGCCAGCAGCGAGGTCAGCACGCTGCCGAGCCACACCAGGAACATTACCGGGTTGCGAAACTGCACGCGCGGATCGAGTTTCTTCACCGCATCCAGCACCGCGGTTTTCGTCAGCGCTGCATCAAACAGCGCCAGTTGTTGACGACTCATGATTCCGTTATCCCTGAATTAATTGCAGATGTTCCGCCACCGGGCCGAGAGCCAGCGCGGGGATAAAGGTCAGTGCCCCCACCAGCAATACGGTGCCAATCAGCAGCGCGATAAACAGTGGACCGTGGGTCGGTAACGTACCGTTGCCCACCGGCTGGATTTTCTTCGCCGCCAGTGAGCCAGCGATCGCCATCACCGGAATGATGATGCCGAAGCGTCCCACCAACATGCAGAAGGCCAGCAACAGGTTCCAGAACGGGGTGTTGGCGCTCAAACCGGCAAAAGCACTGCCGTTGTTGTTAGATGCAGACGAAACGGCATACAGCACTTCGCTGAAGCCGTGGATGCCTGGATTCGCCATACCGGCGCGCCCTGCATCCGTCATCATTGCCAGTGCAGTGCCGAGCAGCACCAGGGTAGGCGTCACCAGAATCGCCAGTGCGGTCATTTTCATCTCCCACACGTCGATTTTTTTACCCATGTATTCCGGCGTGCGACCAATCATCAGACCGGCGATAAATACCCCGAGCAGCACGAACAGCAGCATGCCGTACAACCCAGCACCGACGCCGCCGAACACCACTTCACCCAGCTGCATCAGCCACATCGGCACCATGCCGCCCAGTGCAGTAAAGGAGTCATGCATGGCATTCACCGCACCGCACGAGGCTGCGGTGGTGATCACCGCAAACAGGCTGGAGTTGAGGATGCCAAAGCGCGTCTCTTTGCCTTCCATGTTGATGGCGCTGTCTGCACCGAGTGCCAGGAAGTGCGGATTACCGCGCAGCTCTGCCCACATCACGGTAACCACCGCCAGCACAAACATGATGGTCATCGCCCACAGCAGCATGTGGCCCTGACGGCGGTCGCCCAGATGCTGACCGAAGGTGAAGCACAGCGCCGCCGGGATCAGAAAGATACTCAGCATCTGCACGAAGTTGGTCAGCGCGGTCGGGTTTTCAAACGGATGGGCTGAGTTAACGTTAAAGAAGCCGCCGCCGTTGGTGCCGAGCATTTTGATCGCTTCCTGCGAAGCCACCGGACCGAGTGGCAGCGTTTGCTTCGCCCCTTCCAGCGTGGTGAGTGCGTGATAAGGCTCAAACGTCTGGATGCTGCCCTGATAAACAAAGAACAGCGCTATCAGCAGGCTGATCGGCAGCAGCACATACACCGTGATGCGTGTCAGGTCGCGCCAGGCGTTGCCCAGCGTATCCAGTGAGCGATTGGCAAAACCACGGATCAGCGCAAAAGCCACTGCAATACCGGTCGCCGCCGACAGGAAGTTTTGCACCGTGAGGCCCGCCATCTGGCTAAAATAGCTCACCGTGCTTTCGCCCGCATAAGCCTGCCAGTTGGTGTTGGTGACAAAGCTGACGGCGGTGTTGAGTGCCAGGTCCCAGCTTAGATTAGGCAGGTGTTGCGGGTTGAGCGGCAGCGACCCCTGCGACATCAAAATCGCCAGCAATAATAAGAACCCCAGCGCGTTGAACAGCAGGATCGCCTGCATATAGTGCGGCCGGCGCATCGCGCCACTCTCCACACCGGCCAGCCGCCACAGCGCCCGCTCGGTACGCGGCAGCAGCGGCTTGTCGGCCACTAACACCGCAAGAAAACGCCCCAGCGGTTGTGCCAGCACCATTAGCACCAGCAGATAGACCGCAATCAGTAAAAACGCATTCGCAGCCATCAGAATGCCTCCGCATTAAGCAGGGCATAAATCAGGTAGCCCAACAAGATAAACACCAGCACGATGCCGGCAATCACGCCCACGCTCACAGCAACCTCCAGAGGATTTGGTAGTGCTGCAAGCATGCGCGGCGCGGCATAAAGAAGGGGTAAAAAGGCGGGAATCCGGCGTAAAGAAAGTATAAAAATGCTGTCGAATTAGGCGGTTTCCAGTGCCCAGATGCGATTGAGGTCGATGTTCTGCCACAGGCCACTGTCTTCGGCTCCGGTAATGCTGTCGGTGCAGAATGAATCACCGAGATCCAGCTCTTCCGGCTTCACTTCACGTTGCGCGTGTAAAGACCAGAACACATGCACTTTGGGTTTTAACAGCGATTTTTCACCGGCCTGCACCACCAGCGCCACGCGCCCGGAAGCCAGTCGCACCAGCGATCCCACCGGATAAATGCCGATGGTGCGCACGAAGGCGTGCAGCAGCGTATTGTCGAAGTGACCGCGCCAGCTCAGCATATTGTGCATCGCTTCGGCGGGGGTCCAGCCCTTACGGTAGGGACGATTAGAGGTCACCGCATCATAGACATCGCATACTGCGGCCATACGAGAAAACAGCGAGATTTCCTCGCCTTTAAGACCGTGCGGATAACCACTACCATCCATTTTTTCATGATGGTGTAGCGCAATATCCAGCAAATCTTCTCCCGCATCGGCTTCCATGAGCATCTGCGCACCGACAATGGGATGCTGGCGCATCACGGTAAACTCTTCTTCAGTGAGCTTACCGGGTTTATTCAGGATCTCCAGCGGCACCGCCGCTTTGCCGACATCATGCAGCAAACCGCCCATGCCCACGCGCCGCTGCTGGTGCTCATCGAGCCCCATTTTTTTGCCCAGCGAGATCATCAACCCGCACACTGCCATGGAGTGCAGATAGGTGTAATCGTCGTGATTTTTCAGCCGCGCCACGCTGAGCAGCGCAGTGGGTTCACGGGTAATCGATCCGGCAATGTCGTCCACCAGGTCCATCGTATAGTTGAGGTCCAGCCCCTGACCCATACGCGCCTCGTTGAACATTGCCAGCACCTGTGGCTTACCCTGATTGAAGATGGTTTGTGCCTGATCCAGCTCTTTGAAAAATGGGGTTTGCGGAATGGCTTTCTTCGGCGCAGGCTTCGCAGGTGCCTGCACCGACTTATCGAGATCGATCCAGATTTGCTGGATCCCTTTGTTGCGGATCATCGCGATCTGGCGTTTATCGGTGATCAGCATTTGGTTGCGAATGCGTTTGTCCTTGAGCCACCAAACCTCCAGTTTGTGGATGAACATTCCTTGCCGCAATTCGTCAACGGTAATCAGCTTTATCACGATATCTCTCCTTAATATCAGTGGATGGTAAGGAGAGGTATCGGCAGCTGAGCAAATAATCTTCAGGAGTGATTTGTGCGATCTGTGAGAGGGGAAGTGATTTGGATGGGCGCAATAAATTTGCACCGCTACGTTTGCCTGATGGCACTGGTGACGGCGCGATTTATCAAGCGACAGAATCTACACCACCCGCGTTAACACCGCTTCGCCCTGCGAAAACGCCAGCAGGTTTTCAAACACCAAATCTGCCATCGACGCCATGGTTTCATGGGTGCTGCTGGCGAGATGCGGGGTGATCACCACATCATCACGCTGCAGTAACGCAGCAGGCACCGCCGGTTCATGCTCGAACACATCCAGACCGGCACCCGCAATCTCACCGGCTTCGAGCGCCGCAATCAACGCCTGCTCATCCACCACACTGCCGCGCGCAATGTTGATTAAAAAGCCCTTTGGCCCCAGCGCACGTAACACTTCAGCATTCACCAGATGATGTGTGGCGGCACCGCCGGGTAGGGTCAGCACCAAAAAATCCGCCTGCTTTGCCAGTGATAACAGCGAATCGTGGCGCGTGTAAGGCACATCCGGGCGTGAACGCGGGTTGTAAAAATGCACATCCATATCAAACGCCTGAGCGCGCTTGGCCAGCTCCTTACCAATCCCGCCCAGCCCGACAATCCCGCACACTTTACCGCCTACTTTGGTGGTCAACGGATAGCGCCCTTTCGCTTGCCAGTTACCGGCGCGCACATAACGATCCGATGCGCTGATGTGGCGCGCCACATCCAGCAGCAGCGCCATGCCGGTATCCGCCACGCAGCTGTTTAAAACGCCTGGCGTGTTGGTCACCACGATGCCACGCGCTTCGGCGGCAGCAATGTCTATCGCGTCATAGCCCACGCCGTTACTGCAAATCACCTTCAGATTGGGCAACTGCGCCAGTAGCTCAGCACTTGCTCCCATCAACGCATTGCCGCTGGTCACCAGCGCATCAATACTGGCACCGTGCTCTGCCAGCCACGCCGCCTGATCCTCCTGTTGCCACAAGCGCGAAGTGGTGAAGTGCGCATCCAGATTATCCTGCAGCCGCTGCGGCAACAGCGGCCCTTTTAGCAATACGTTAAACGGCTTTGATCCCATCTTGTTTCCCCTGATTTTCGAAGGATGTTGCAGACGAATCCTGCTCGTCACCGACGCGTTCAATCGGGCCCATCACCAGCAGGAACAGCAGCGCCGCGACGATGCAGTGCGCGCCAACGAACACCAATCCAATACTGTAGCTGCCGGTCAGACCGACGATGATGCCGAACAGCAGTGGCGTGATAAATCCGGCCATATTGCCGATGCCATTGAAGATCGCGCCCGCCAGACCTACTGCTTCTTTCGGTGCGGTATCACTGACAATCGTCCAGGTACCCGCGCCCGCCGCCACGCCTTTCCCGAAGAAGGCAAACGACATAATGGCGATAATGCCGGCATTGGTCGGGATCACCGCAGCCAGAATCAGCGAGGCGGCCATCAGCATGCCGACGATATACGGCGTTTTACGCGCCCACGACAGGCTCCAGCCGTTAGCCAGCAACTTGTCAGAGATGTAACCGCCGCTGATGCCGCCCAGGAAGCCAAACAGCGCCGGGGCGATGGTGGCAAAGCCCGCTTCCATGATGTTCATGCCGCGTGCCTGCACCAGGTAAATCGGGAACCAGGTGATAAAGAAGTAGCTGAGCGCAATGATGCAGTATTGCCCGAGATAGGCGCACCACAGCATGCGATTGCTGAGCAAGGTTTTAAACATCGCTTTGCTCAAGGGTGGACGTGCTTTGAGCGTTTGTGCTGAATCGATATCCACCAGCGCACCGCCCTCCTCAATGTATTTCAGCTCTGCGGCTGACACATGCGGATGCTGTTTCGGGCTGCGCATATACCAACCCCACACAAACACCGCCAGCACGCCAATACCGCCCAGCACAAAGAATGGCCACTCCCAGCCAAAGCGCGATACCAGCCAGCCGGACAGCGGCGAGAAGATGGCAACGGCGAAGTACTGCGCCGAGGCAAACAGCGACGAAGCTCGACCGCGTTCGGCACCGGGGAACCACATGATCACCGCACGCGCGTTGGCCGGAAAACTCGGTGCTTCAATCAGTCCGAGGGCAAAACGCAGCGCAAACATCAGCGTCAGCGCCATGGTCATGCCGTTGGAAAACTCGCCAATAAAACCCATTAAAATGGTCGAAACCGACCACAGCGCCAGCGTCACGCCATAGACTTTTTTCGTACCGAAGCGGTCAAGGAAAATCCCGCCGGGGATCTGGCCGATCACATAGGCCCAACTGAATGCCGAGAGGATCAGCCCAAGCTGGATCGCTGATAAACCGAACTCCTCTTTGATCGCCGATCCGGAGATCGACAAGATCGAACGGTCGGCATAGGCCACCACGGATAGAAACAGGATCAGACAGAGGATCCAGATACGCACATGACTGTTCTCATTGCGGTTTTTGCTTAGTAACATGGCTGAACCCCTTGATGAAGGAGCGTCCTGCTCCGAAGCGATGATGTTCAGGAATACCGCTTAAATTTCACTGTTCAGCAACTATAGAGAGCCAGATATGGAGTGGTCATTGTGCGGATGGAGGAATCCGCGCGGCTTTTTTGCGCTGGTTTTGGCATCTGCCACAAAGCAGGGTGCGGCGCTGCACAGAACCTTAAAGAAGCCGATGCTTTTGCACCGGAATGTGCGCCAGCTCTGAGAAAAACCTTCGCAACATCACTATGAGCCTGCAAAGCATCATGTATCGGCTCGCCGTAAAAAGCCGCAAAGCATCATGCACCGGCTCGTCATAGGAGGCCGCCTGCATCCTGCACCCGCGAGCAAAATGTGCGCTTAGCTGCAAAATCCATACATGTTGATTGTCAGGGTCCTTACCGCCTCGTAGTCTGAAAATGATTTCATTGAGCCATTTTCACTCTCATTGAAACATTCATTCTAATAACAAGCTTACCCTGGAGTCCGCAATGAAAACCCTCAAGGCGATACTGTTGCTTGGCCTGCTGTCCAGCTCTGCCTCGGCGTTGGCAGAAAAGATCGGCGTATCAATGGCGTATTTCGATCAGAACTTTTTAACCATTATTCGCCAGTCGATTGATAAAGAGGCCAAAGCGCGCGGGCTCGATGTGCAATTTGAAGATGCGCGCGGCGACGTTGGCCGTCAGACCGATCAGGTGCAGAGCTTTATCGGGGCGGGCGTCGACGCCATCATCGTCGATCCGGTGGATTCCGCCAGTACACCGCAGCTGACCAAACTGGCGCAGCAGGCGAAAATCCCGCTGGTATATGTAAACCGCACACCAGGCGACAAATCGCTGCCGTCCGGCGTGGTGTTTGTCGGTTCAGACGAGCGCGAATCGGGTACCTTGCAAATGGAAGCGCTGGCGAAAATGGCCAACTACAAAGGCAATGTGGCAATCATGATCGGCAATCTGACCGACGCAGGCGCACTGCAACGCACCAAAGATGTCGAGCAGGTGGTGGCGAAATATCCGGGCATGAAAGTGGTGCAGAAGCAGCCAGCGAACTATGCACGTAACGAAGGCATGGATTTGATGCTCAACTGGATTGGCAACGGCGAAGCGATTGATATCGTTGCCGCTAACAACGATGAAATGGCAATCGGTGCCGCGATGGCGCTGGCGAAGAGCAACAAGAAAATTCTGGTGGGCGGTATTGATGCCACGCCGGATGGCCTGAAAGCCA